>DASSKC010000015.1:0-18418 GCA_035690885.1 Oleiagrimonas sp.
GGCAAAGCGTACTTGCACATCGGTGCCGGTGCGGTGAATGGCAAACGAGGGCTTGCGCGCATCGGCGTCGTCGTCGCGGCGCAGGCTGACCTTGTCGCTCAACGCGGCAATCGCGTTCAGCAGCTCGTCCAGCTCGCGCGATTTGTCGCCGTCATCCAGCGAAGCGACCAGCTCGATGGGCTGCGTCAATTTTTCGAGATAGGCCTTGAGTTGGCCCTTCAAGGTGTCGTTCAACATGATGCACTCCAAAAAAAGGATGGAACATCCATCAACGTGAGGGGAAAAGCCCGGGAGCTTGTGACAGCGGCCAACGCGGGAGGGGAGGGTTCGGCACAGAGGGGGGAGAGCCGATCCGGCGCGGGCCGCTGACACAAACATCCGGCGGGGGAATCCGGGCGCGCAATGCGCCCGGACTCGGTACCGCGGTTGAAGCGTGGATCAGATCTTGCCGACCAGGTCCAGCGACGGCTCCAGCGTCTTCTCGCCTTCCTTCCATTTGGCCGGGCACACTTCGTTCGGGTGCGCGGCCACGTACTGGGCAGCCTTGACCTTGCGCAGCAGCTCGGCCGCGTCACGGCCGATGCCGCCGGCGTTGACTTCGATGATCTGGATCTTGCCGTCCGGGTCGATCACGAAGGTGCCGCGATCGGCCACGCCGTCTTCTTCGATCAGCACGTCGAAATTGCGCGCGATGGCGTGGGTCGGGTCACCGATCATGGTGTAGTCGATCTTGCCGATGGCCTCGGAGCTGTCGTGCCACGCCTTGTGCGAGAAGTGCGTGTCGGTCGAGACCGAGTAGATCTCCACACCCAGCTTCTGGAACTCGGCGTAATGGTCGGCCAGGTCTTCCAGCTCGGTCGGGCACACGAAGGTGAAGTCGGCCGGGTAGAAAAACACCACGGACCACTTGCCCTTGAGGTCGGCATCCGACACTTCGATGAACTCGCCCTGCTTGAATGCCTGGGCCTGGAACGGCTTGACGTCGGTGTTGATAAGGGACATTGCAATGCTCCTGTTGGTGGGGAAATGAACTGTCGAGACACAGTGTCGGCCCGACAAGGAAATTAGTCCAATTAATTGTTTATTTCGATACGATAGTTTTTACCTATATACACGCCCATGCATATGGACATGCCCGCCCCCTCTCCCACCGTCACCACCAAGCCGCTACAACCCGTGGGCCGTGATGTAAGGTAACGTCCATGCCTTGTTCGAGTGCGTTACGCGAGGAGATGCGCCATGCGGCTGTTTCGCATGTTTTGCCTTGTCACCCTGATCGGCCTGGCCAATACCGGCGTGGCCACCGCAGCCATCAAGGGCTTTCCGCCACCACTGCCCCGCGCCGACCTGGTCGTGCAGCACGCCAGCATCGCCACGCTGGACCCGTTGCAACCGCATGCGCAGGCATTGGCCATCCGTGATGGCCGCATCCTCGCTGTCGGCAGCAACAAGGCGATCGCCCACTACATCGGCGATGACACCAGGGTGCTGAACCTGCACGGCGCTTTCGTCACGCCCGGTTTCATCGAGGGCCACGGCCATCTGATGGCCACCGGCCGTGCGCAAATGCAGATCAATCTGGGCACGGCGCCGAACTGGAACGCCGTCGTGGCCATGGTCAAGGCGGCCGTGGCCAAAGCCGAACCCGGCCAATGGATCATCGGCCACGGCTGGCAACAGGCCAAATGGAACCGCGTGCCACAGCCCAACGTGAACGGCCTGCCCTTGCCGGACAAGCTGGACGCGGTGTCGCCGCACAACCCGGTGATCCTGCGCCACGCCAGCGGCCACGCGATCTATGTCAATGCCGCCGCGTTGAAGCTGGCCGGCATCACCGCCGACACCCCCAACCCGGAGGGCGGGTCCATCGTGCACGACGCCGACGGCAACCCGATCGGCATGCTGCGTGATACCGCCTCCGATGCGGTGTACAAGGCCTACGACCATTACCTCTCGACACTGTCGCCGCAGGCCCGTGCCGCACGCAAGGAAAAGGTACTGAAGCTCGCCATCCAGAATGAAATCAGCAAGGGCATCACCACGTTCGTCGACATGGGCGCGGATTTCCAGACCATCGACTGGTTGAAGAAACAGGCTGCCGAGGGACTGCCGATACGCCTGTACATCAATGTGCGCGGTGAGTCCGTGGCGGCATTGAACAAGCATCTGGCCGACTACCGCACGATCGGCTTCGCCAACGACCACTTCACGGTGCGCGGCATCGGCGAGGTCACCGCCGACGGCGCGCTGGGCACGCGCAGCGCCTGGTTCCTCAAGCCTTACAGCGATGCACCCGAGCTGACCGGCAAGAACGTCGTGGCCATGGACAAAATCGCGAAAATCGCGAAAATCGCCGCCCGTGACGGTTTTCAACTGTCGGTCCACGCCATCGGCGATCGCGCCAACCGCGAGACGCTGGACCTGTTCCAGAGGATATTCACCGCCGATCCCGCCGCGCACGCATTGCGCTGGCGCATCGAACACGCGCAACATCTGAATCCGGCCGATTTGCCGCGTTTCGCCAAACTGGGCGTGATCGCCTCCATGCAGTCCATCCACGCCTGTTCGGATGCACCCATGGTCGTGTCACGCATCGGCGAAAAACGGGCACGCGAAGGGGCCTACGCGTGGCACAAGCTCATCGACAGTGGCGCCATCGTGCTCGAAGGCACCGACACGCCCGTGGAAGACACCCGGGTGATCCCGAACTTCTATTGCGGCGTGACGCGCGAGTACGCACCCGGCAAGGTGTTTTTCCCCAAGGAAGCGAAAACGCGCATGCAGGAGCTGCGTGCGTATACCTGGAACAACGCCTATGCGATCTTCCAGGAAGATCAGCTCGGATCACTCACGCCCGGCAAGCTGGCCGATCTCACCGTGTTCTCGGGCAACCTTTTGACCATGCCCGACGACGAGATCCTGCGCACGCGCGTGCTGTACACGATTGTCGGCGGCAAGATCGTCTACAAGCGACCGCACGTGCAAACGTGGCGCAAGGGCGAGTTGTTCAAGGCCATGCCGGAATTCGACCACGTCAACTGACGCGTACCAGACAAAGTGACTACAAAGACGTGGTGGTCTGGCCGCGTGCGTCAAGCAGGCCGTGGACGGTCATCAGGTGTGCCAGGCCGACGACGTGATCCACGTTCAGTTTTTCCATCAGGCGTTGCTTGTAAGTGGACACGGTTTTGGGGCTGACGTTGAGTTGCTCGCCGATGGCGCCCACGCCCTGGCCGCGTACCAGCATCATCGCCACCTCCAGCTCGCGTCCGGAAAGCAGGTCGAACGGCGACTCGTCGCCGTCAAGCGTGGAAAACGCCAGGCGTTCGGCCACATCCGGTGCCAGATAGCGATGTCCTGCGGACACGCGACGCACCGCCGCCGCCAGCTCCTGGGCGGCACAGTTCTTGGTCAGGTACCCGAGTGCGCCGGCGTCCAGCAGGCGTCGCGGAAAATGCACGTCGTCGACCACGGTCAATATCACGATCTGGGTCGGCAGACCGGCGCGCGTCACGCGTTCGGTCAGCTCCAGACCGCTCATGCCCGGCATGTGCACGTCGACGAGGGCCACATCCGGTCGCCTGGAACGTATCAACTCCAGACCATCTTCCGCCGTCCCCGCTTCGCCGACGACGGCGATGTCCTCTTGCTGGGCGAGAATCATGTGAAAACCGACACGAACCAGCTCGTGGTCGTCAACGAGTATGACTTCGATCATCAGCGCGCCCTCCGGCCGGTTTGCCAAACACACGCCCCACATGATGCGACAACGGACCGTGTTGCGCCATCCACCGCAGCGCCGGCGAAGTGAAGGAATCGGCCCGCGCCGGTGTAGGCAAAGCAAACAAACATGACCAGACGGAGGGGCTCCGCCCGGTCACCCATTTACATGCGCTTGGTGGACACTTGGATGTCGGTCTTGCCCTTGAGCATCTTCAACCACTCCTTGACCGACGTGGCCGCATAGGCCTGGCGCATCTGCGACAGCAGCATCTGGCGCTGGAACTTCGGCACCTTGTCGACCTTGCCCGGGTGCACGGCATCGAGTGCCAGCAAGGCATAGCTGCCGTCACCCAGCGACACCATGCCGAAGCTCGGCTGCTTGTCCTCCGGGCGCGGCATCATGAAGGCCTTGTCCAGCAAGGCCTGCTTCACGCCGGGCTGACGCCGCTGGGCACCGTCGAGCTGTTGCACCGCCAACTTGTCGCCCTTGGCCAGAGCAGACAGGTCCTTGCCCTTCTGCAATTTGGCGAACAACACCTTGGCATGCTTTTTCGCCGCATGCTCGACACGTTCGTCGAGAATCTTCTGGCGAATGGTGTCGCTGACCGAGGCCAGCGGCTTGGGCCTTTCCTGTTTGTGCTCGACCACGTGGATGACCACCATGTGGTTGCTGCCAAGGCTGATCGGGTCGGAGGTATTGCCGTCTTCCAGGACATTGTCGGAAAACGCCGCCTTGACGACCGCGGGGTTGGCCGCCAGGCCCTTCTTGGCACCGTCGCGACCGAACAAGCCGGTCTTCTCGATCTTCAGGCCCAACTTCTCCGCGGGCGCTTCCAGTGACGCGGGATTCTTGTACACCAGGTCGGTCAACTTGCCGGCAAGCTCGCTGTATTCGTGTTCACGATTGGATTGCTTGACCTCGGTGAGCAGCTGGTCACGCACTTCGCTGAACGGTTTGACGTCGCCGGCGCGCACACCGCGCAACCAGATGATGTCGTAACCATCGGGCGTCAGGACCGGATCGGAAATCTGGCCTTTGGTCATCGAGAACATGGCGTCCTCGAATGCCTTGTTGGTCACACCCTTCTGCAACCAGCCAAGTTGGCCGCCCTGAATGGCCGAGCCGATATCATCGGAGTATTTCTTGGCCAGTGCGGCAAAGTCCGCGCCTTTGGCGCGCGCCTTGGCATCGACCATCTTGGCTTTTTCCAGCGCCTGCTTCTGCTGCTCCGGCGTGGCATTGGCCGGCACCTTGATCAGGATGTGCGATACCAGACGCTGCTCGGGCTCGACGAAGCGATTCTTTTCCTGCTCGTAACGCGCCTTCAAGGTCGCATCGTCGACCTTCTCGTCGGTCTTGAATTTGGAGGCATCGAGTTCGATGTACTTGATCGCGACACGCTCGGGAATCATGAAGGCGGACTGGTGCGCCTTGTAGTACTGGGCAACCTCGTCGTCGGACACCTTGGTGCTCTCGAGCGGCGGACGCGGCAATACCACGTAATGCAGGTCGCGGGTCTGCAGCTGCAGTTTCAGGTAGTCGTCGACGTCGGCGTCACTGATGGTGCTGGTCGCGGCGACCGTGGACGGCAACAGCTTGGTCTCGAGGTCGGAACGCACCTGCTGCTGGAATGCCACCGGTGTGAGGCGGTTGCTGGTCAGCACGGCGCGATAGGTGGCCGGATCGAATTTGCCGTTGACCTGGAATGACGGAATCGACGCGATTTGCTGACGCACGGCCGCGGTGGTCACCGTCATGCCGAGATCCTTGCCCGATTTCTGCAGCAAGTAACGGTCGATCATGCTGTCGACGATCTGCTGTTTGACTTCCGGCTTCTGGAAATAGGCGGGATCGAAATTTTCTCCCTGCGTCTGGCTCATGCGCCGACGCATGTTGTTCATCTGCGTCTGGTATGCCTGCGTGGAAATTTCGTGGTCACCGACCTTGGCGACCCAGGTGTCGCGGCTGCTGACGCTGTAGCTGCCTACGCCGAATCCGACGGCCATCAACAGACCCAGACCGCCGAAGATGATGACCCCCGGCCAGCCCATGAATTTGGAACGCAGACTTTGCAGCATGAAATTGATCCCGACAATTGTCGCAAACGACAAGGGCGCCACAGGCGCCCTTGCTCGGTATAACCCTGTGAATGGCGGAGTGGACGGGGTTCTAGCCCGTGACTCCCGGCGTGACAGGTCGGCATTCTAACCGATTGAACCAGTCCACCGTGGTGGGTGCTGAGGGTTTCGAACCCCCGACCCTCGCCGTGTAAAGGCGACGCTCTACCGCTGAGCTAAGCACCCTGACATCCCTGGAACCACCGAACCGGCCGGTGGTTCACCAGGGAGTTCACACATCGATGCTCAGTTGAGCGCGTCCTTGAGCGCCTTGCCCGGCTTGAAGGCCGGAACCTTCGAGGCCTTGATCTTGATCGTTTCGTTGGTCCGCGGGTTGCGGCCCATGCGCGCGGCGCGCTTGCGCACGGAGAACGTGCCAAAGCCCACCAGCGAAATCGTGTCGCCCTTCTTGAGGGCCTTCTTCACCTCGTCGGTGAAAGCGTCAACCGCACGCGAGGCGTCGGCCTTGGTCATGTCAGTCGCTTCGGCAATGCAGTTGACAAGCTCGTTTTTGTTCATGGAGTCACTCCCTAAAACAGGTGGATGTTCAGCACGCACAGCTTGGACGAGACACGCCCGCGGGTGCAGGTGAAAGTTGATCGGTCTCCCCCATCATGGACCGCTTTGCTCGCCGCGCCGACATGTCGTGCATCACGTCAGGCCGGTCGCGGTGAAGACCTTTATACCAGTGCCCCCCGATGTCCGCAACACTAGATGGCACAAGGGTTTCCACGGATCGACACGGTCACGGCCCGGTTGCGCAACGGGCCTGAAAAATGCTTGCGTCGATGCCCGCGCGATGCTTTGGCATGCAATTTCAGCAGGATGCACATGCCATTGCATGCAACGCGGGAATATGCATCCTTGCAAGCGTCGACTGAATGTCCGGCAACACGCAGGCCCGTGGCGCGTGATTTTCCTCTCGGTCAGTGCGGGCGCGACGGCACTTCACGGCGGCTCTTGCTGCCCGACCGTTGACGATTTTCGCCTGCCGTCTTCTTGTTGTCTTCAGGTTCGGACGGCGCCAACGGATGCTCGAGTGCCAGATCCAGGACCTCGTCGATCCAACGCACCGGGTGAATGTCCAGAGCCTTGGTGATGTTGTCCGGAATGTCGGCCAGGTCCTTCTTGTTTTCCTCGGGAATGAGCACCGTCGTGATGCCGCCGCGATGCGCGGCCAGCAGTTTTTCCTTCAGTCCGCCGATGGGCAGCACCCGGCCACGCAAGGTGATCTCGCCGGTCATCGCCAGCTCCGAACGCACCGGCACGCCGGTCAGCACCGACACCAGGGCCGTGCACATGGCGATGCCCGCGCTGGGACCATCCTTGGGCGTGGCGCCCTCGGGCACGTGCACGTGGATGTCGTGCTTTTGATGAAACTCGGGGTCGATGCCGAGTCGTTCGGCACGCGCCCGCACCACGGACAGCGCGGCCATGATCGACTCTTTCATGACATCGCCAAGCTGGCCGGTATGCACCAGCTTGCCCTTGCCCGGCATCAGCGAACACTCGATGCTGAGCAGGTCGCCACCGACCTGGGTCCAGGCCAGACCGGTCACCAGGCCGACCTCGTTGCGCTGCTCCTTGCGGCCGAAGTCGAAGCGACGCACGCCCAGGAACTTGTCCAGATTGCGCGCATCGACCTTGACGCTGCCGGCCGCCGTGGCCTTGCCCTTGGCGGTCGTTTTCTTCTTGCCGGCCTTTTTGGCCTTGGCCGGTTTGGCCGGGCCGCTCAAGGCCAGTTCCTTGACCACCTTGCGGCACACCCGGGCCAGCTCGCGCTCCAGGTTGCGCACGCCGGACTCGCGCGTGTAATAGCGCACGATGTCGCGGATGGCGCCCTCGGACACCGACAGCTCGCCGTCCTTGAGGCCATTGGCCTTGAGTTGCTTGGGCAGCAGGTAACGCTGCGCGATCGCCAGCTTTTCGTCCTCGGTGTAGCCGGGAATGCGGATCACTTCCATGCGGTCGAGCAACGGGCCGGGGATGTTCAGCGAGTTGGCCGTGGCGATCCACATCACGTGCGAGAGGTCCAGGTCGACTTCGAGGTAATGATCGTTGAAGGCGTGGTTCTGTTCGGGATCGAGTACTTCGAGCAACGCCGAGGACGGGTCACCACGAAAGTCCATCGACATCTTGTCGATTTCATCGAGCATGAACAGCGGATTGCGGGTGCCGGCCTTCTTCAGGTTCTGCACGATGCGACCCGGCATGGAGCCGATGTAGGTGCGCCGGTGGCCGCGAATCTCGGCCTCGTCACGCACGCCGCCCAGGCTCATGCGCACGAACTTGCGGTTGGTGGCATGGGCGATGGACTGGCCCAGCGAGGTCTTGCCCACGCCGGGCGGACCGACCAGGCACAGGATCGGGCCTTTCATGGTATTGACGCGCTGCTGCACGGCCAGGTATTCGAGGATGCGCTCCTTGACCTTTTCCAGACCGTAATGATCGGCGTCGAGGGTTTCCTGCGCCTGCTTGAGATCGTGGCGCACGCGTGAGCGCTTCTTCCACGGCACGCCGACCAGCCAGTCGAGGTAGTTGCGCACCACCGAGGCCTCGGCCGACATCGGCGACATCTGCTTGAGTTTGCCGAACTCCTGGTGCGCCTTGGTCAGCACCGGCTTGGGCATGCCGGCGTCGGCGATCTTCTTTTCCAGGATTTCCATGTCGCTGGCGCCTTCGCCATTGTCGCCCAGCTCCTTCTGGATCGCCTTCATCTGTTCGTTGAGGTAGTACTCGCGCTGGCTTTTCTCCATCTGCGACTTGATCCGGCCGCGGATGCGCTTTTCCACCTGCTGCAGGTCCATTTCGTTGTCGACCTGGCCGATCAACATCTCCAGGCGCTTGCCCACCTCGAGCGTTTCGAGCACGGTCTGCTTGTCGGCCAGGCGCACGTTCAGATGCGCGGCGACACTGTCGGCCAGGCGCGAGGCGTCCTCGATGCCCGACAACGTCGACAGCACCTCCGGCGGCAGCTTGCGACTTTGCTTGACCAGCTGCTCGAACAGCGACACCAGGGTATGCGAAACCACGTCCAGCTCGCGCGGATTTTTGCCGTAATCGGATTCCAGCTCGTGCGCGCTGCCAGACAGCACCGCGTCGCCTTCGTCCCAGCTGTCGATGGCCACGCGCGACTGGCCCTCGACCAGTACCTTGACCGTGCCGTCAGGCAGCTTCAACAACTGCAGCACGTTGGCCAGGGTACCGATGTCGTACAGGTCATCGCCTTTGGGATCATCCGTGTCCGGGCTTTTCTGCGCCACCAGCAGGATCTGACGCTCGTTTTCCATCGCTATTTCCAGCGCCCGCATCGACTTGTCGCGGCCGACAAACAGCGGAATCACCATGTGCGGATAGACCACGACATCGCGCAGCGGCAGGACCGGCAGGGTATCGAGCGTGGTGCTGGCAGGAGCGGTTTTGCGGGGCATCAGGAAATCTCTGGCGTTGGGGTACACGACAAGCCCGAGACTACACTCGGGCTTCCCGTGAAAGAAGTGGTGGCGTATCGAGCCGGATCAAGTGGCGTGGACCGGTCAGCATGCCAGAAACAGCAAGAGCGCACCGAGTGCGCTCTTGCAACAAACACGGGGCAACCATCAACTCAGGCCGCGCCGCCGGCCTCTTCCAGCTTCGGCGATTGCATGTTGCCGTGGTAGATGAGATAGGGCTCGGCCTGACCGTCGATGACGGCGTCGTCGACCACCACCTTGCTGACGTGCTCCAGCGACGGCAGCTCGTACATGGTGTCCAGCAATACCTGCTCCAGAATGGTGCGCAGGCCGCGCGCACCGGTCTTGCGCTTGAGTGCGCGTCTGGCGACCGCACGCAGCGCCTCGGGGCGGAACTCCAGCTCCACCTCTTCCATCTCGAACAGCTTCTTGAACTGCTTGGTCACGGCGTTCTTCGGCTCGACCAGGATCTGCACCAGGGCGTCCTCGTCCAGCTCGTCGAGCGTGGCGACCACCGGCAAGCGGCCCACGAACTCGGGGATAAGGCCGAAACGCACCAGGTCATCGGGCTCCACGGAGGCCAGCAACTTGCCGATGTTGTCCTTGCGGTCCTTGCTGCGCACTTCGGCCGAGAAACCGATGCCGGTGGTTTCCGAGCGGCGCTGAATGACCTTCTCCAGGCCGGCGAACGCGCCGCCGCAGATGAACAGGATGTTCTTGGTGTCGACCTGCAGGAATTCCTGCTGCGGATGCTTGCGGCCACCCTGCGGCGGAATCGAGGCCAGCGTGCCTTCGATCAGCTTGAGCAGCGCCTGCTGAACGCCTTCGCCGGACACGTCGCGGGTGATCGACGGGTTCTCGCTCTTGCGCGAGATCTTGTCGATCTCGTCGATGTAGACGATGCCGGCCTGTGCCTTGTCGACGTCGTAATCGCACTTTTGCAGCAGCTTCTGGATGATGTTCTCGACATCCTCGCCCACGTAGCCGGCTTCGGTCAGCGTGGTCGCATCGGCGATCGTGAACGGCACATTGAGCAGGCGTGCCAGCGTCTCGGCCAGCAGCGTCTTGCCCGAACCGGTCGGACCGATCAGCAGGATGTTGGACTTGGACAACTCGATGTCATCGTCCTTGCCGCGCGATTCCTGACGCTTGTAGTGGTTGTACACGGCCACCGACAACGCCTTCTTGGCGCGGGTCTGACCGATCACGTACTGATCGAGGGTCTCGTTGATCTCGCGCGGCTTGGGCAGGTGCGCGCGGCCGGCGGCGGCTTTCTCTTCCAGCTCTTCGCGAATGATGTCGTTGCAAAGCTCGACACATTCGTCGCAGATGAACACGGACGGACCCGCGATCAGCTTGCGCACTTCATGCTGGCTCTTGCCGCAAAAAGAGCAGTAGAGAATTTTGCCACTCTCGCCGGAACGGCCTTGGCGGTCGTCGCTCATGCTGTTTTCCTGACCTCGTCGCGCTTGCTACCGGAGGATAGCATAGCTCGGGCCTCGCCCATGTCGGACAAGACCGTGATTTTGGGAGATTCGAAGGCTGTCATCAAAACGCTGCGAACGCCGTCAAACTGGCGCCTCCAGCGACTCTCACGCGGATTTCACGCTTTCGCCGGGGCGCTTGTCGAGCACTTCGTCGATCAAGCCGTATTCGCACGCTTCCTCACCGCTCATGAAACGATCACGCTCCATGTCGCGCTGCAGCTCTTCCATGGTGCGGCCGGTGTGATGCGCATAAAGTTCATTCAAACGCTTGCGCAAGTGAATGATTTCACGAGCATGAATTTCAATATCCGTAGCCTGTCCCTGCGCGCCGCCGGACGGCTGGTGGATCATCACGCGCGAATTGGGCAGCGAGTAACGCTTGCCCTTGGCACCGGCCATCAACAGCAACGAGCCGGCGCTGCAGGCCTGGCCGATGCACATGGTGCTGACATCAGGCTTGATGAACTGCATCGTGTCGTAGATCGCCAGACCCGCGGTGACCACGCCACCGGGGCTGTTGATGTAGAAGTTGATGTCCTTGTCCGGGTTTTCCGATTCCAGGAACAACAGCTGCGCGACGATCAGGTTGGCCACGTTGTCGTCGATCGGGCCCACAAGAAAGATGACGCGCTCCTTGAGCAGGCGCGAGTAGATGTCGAACGAGCGCTCGCCGCGCGCCGTCTGCTCGACGACCATCGGAACCAGGTTGAGCGCGGTGGTATCGGTGCTGTGGGACATGGATTTCTCCGTAACGATGTGGGGTCGATGTCGCGGGGATCATGCCCCACGCACCCAAGTCTGCCAGAGATGACGCTCAGGCCTGACCTGGACGCATCACCTCGTCGAAGCTCAGCGACTTGTCGGTGGACTTGGCGTTGTCAGCCACCCACTCGGCCACCTGGTCTTCCATCACGCGGTTTTGCAGTCCCTGCATCAACTGGGGGTCTTGCGAATACAGTTCAATGACCTTTTCCGGCTCTTCATAGGTGGAAGCGATCGTGCTCATGAACTGGGCCACGCGCTTGCGGTCGAGCTCCAGCTCCTGCTTGCGGGCGATCTCGCCCATCAGCAAGGCTGCTGCCACACGCTTGCGCGCCGTCGGCAACGCCGCCTCGCGGACCTCGGCCGGAACTTCCTGATCCTCCGGAAGGCGCTCGCGCAGCATGCCGCGGATCTCGTTGTCGACCATCACCTCCGGCACATCCAGGTCCGGATACGCGGCGGACAGCTTTTCCGCCACTTCGTTTTTCAAGGCTGCAATCAGCGCACCCTCGAGCTCGCGTTCGAGGTTGGCGCGCACGTCGTCACGGAACGAATCCATGTCGCCGTCTTCCACACCGAACTGCTTGATGAAGGTCTCGTCGAGCTCCGGCAGCTGCGGTTCCTGCACCTTGGTGATGCTCAATTCGACATCCGCCTTGCGGCCGGCCAGATTCTCGTTGCCGAAATCAGCCGGGAACTCGACCTCGGCACTGACGTCGGCACCCGCCTTCTGACCGGTCACGACTTCTTCCAACGCTTCGAACAGGGTGCCCGAGCCGAGCACGCAGCTGCCCTGCTCCGTACCTTCTTCCGGAAAGCGGTAATCGCCAACGCTGGCGGCATACTTGAACATGACGAAATCGTCCGCCTGCGCGGCACGCTCGACCGGCTCGAAGTGACGACGCTGCTTGCGCAGCGTGTCGATCATGGAGTCGATGTCGCCATCAACCACCTCGGCCTGCGGACGCTCGATTTCCAGTTCGGCGACGTCGATCTCCGGAAATTCCGGCATCACCTCGAACGAGGCCGTGCATGAAATCTCGCCGTCGTCGGGCTCGCCGGTCGTGTCGATCGAGGGCTGCGCCACCGGCTGCAGTTTTTCCTGTTCGAACGCCTCGCGCATGCTCTCGTTGATCATCTCCGACAACGCTTCGCCGCGCACCCGGGCGCCAAAACGCTGCTTGATGATCTGCGGCGGCACGCGACCCGGCCGAAAACCCTTCAGCCGCACCGTGCGTACCATCTGCGTGATGCGCTCGCTGACCTGGCTGTCGAGTCGATCGGCAGGAATTTTCACCGTGAGCTTGCGCCCCAGCGTGCCAACGTTTTCAACCGAAACTTGCATGAGATCTCCTGGAAACACCCACCGCGGGCGCGTCGAAATGGCCCGCGGCCACCGCTTGAAAAACCAATGACCGACGCTGGTGCGAAAGGGGGGACTCGAACCCCCACGGGGGTTGCCCGCTGGGACCTAAACCCAGTGCGTCTACCAATTCCGCCACTTTCGCGTATGCGCCGGTCCGATGCGCAAGGCAACCTGCCTCGCACGCAAGTCGACAATTTTAGTTTGGGTAGTGGTCCCGGCACAAGAGCACGTCCGCCACCGACCCGATAAAGAAAAACCCGCCGTAAGGCGGGTCTCTCCGTATGGTGGGCCGTGTAGGGTTCGAACCTACGACCAATTGATTAAGAGTCAACTGCTCTACCAACTGAGCTAACGGCCCATTGAAGTGGGGTGGATGATGGGATTCGAACCCACGACAACCGGAATCACAATCCGGGACTCTAACCAACTGAGCTACACCCACCACATCTTTGTCAAACAGATGATTGAGCAGCAGTCAGTGGTACCTGAATCACGCATTGTACCGCCGTCTTGTCGTGAACTACTCCTCGATCAGCCGCCTTGAATCTTGTACTGCTCCTTGTTTGTCCACCCGGCAGCGCTGGTTGGCGCGCCCGGCAGGACTTGAACCTGCAACCCTCGGCTTAGAAGGCCGATGCTCTGTCCGGTTGAGCTACGAGCGCAACAAGCACTTCGCTGCCGGCACCTCCCGGACGCAAGGACTGGAAGTGGTCGGGGTAGAGGGATTTGAACCCCCGACACCCTGCTCCCAAAGCAGGTGCGCTACCAGGCTGCGCTATACCCCGTACTGCATCGTTTCAACACACGCGGAGTGGGCGGGCGAGGATGTTACGGACGCACCCGCATTCCGTCAATCATTTTTTTGCAAAACCATGCAATCTGCCGCAACGGTGCGTCCTGCACCATCCCTGCACGGCAAACGGTCAATACCCCGAGCCGCCGTGCGAGGCCGCACATGATGCCATGACGCCCGCATGCCGGCAATAGTCGCGTTGCTAAACTGGACGGATATCCACACGGCAAAAACATCCATGCGCATTCTCATCACCGGTGCAGCCGGCTTCATTGGCGCGGCCCTCAGCGAGCGCCTGCTGGCTCGCGATGACACCATCCTCGGCATCGACAATCTGAACAGCTACTACGACGTGGCCTTGAAGCAGGCCCGGCTGGACCGGCTTCTCGACCAGAGCGGCTTCCAGTTCACGCATGCCGGCATCGAAGACCGCAGCGCGGTCGAGAAGGCCTTTGCCGACTTTCAACCGCAACGCGTAGTCAACCTGGCGGCGCAGGCCGGCGTGCGCTATTCGCTGGAAAACCCGCACGCGTACGTGGAAAGCAACCTGACCGGCTTCATCAACGTGCTTGACGCATGCCGGCAGTCGGGCGTCGAGCATCTGGTCTATGCCTCGTCGAGCTCGGTATACGGTGCCAACCGCAAAATGCCGTTCGCGGTCGACGACGCCGTGGACCATCCGGTCAGCCTGTACGCGGCCAGCAAAAAGGCCAACGAACTGATGGCACACGCCTACAGCCACCTGTACGAGTTGCCGACGACGGGACTGCGTTTTTTCACCGTCTACGGTCCCTGGGGTCGACCGGACATGTCGCCGATCCTGTTTGCGCGCAACATTCTCGCCGGCAAGCCTATCAAGGTGTTCAACCACGGCCGGCATTCGCGCGACTTCACCTATATCGACGACATTGTCGAGGGCGTGATCCGCACGTTGGACCGCCCTGCCCACCCGGATCCGGACTTCGATGCGCTGCACCCCGATGCCGCCACCTCCGACGCGCCGTACCGCGTGTACAACATCGGCAACGGGCAGCCGGTGGAACTGGGCCGCTTCATCGAATTGATGGAACAGCATCTCGGCCGTCGCGCCGAAAAGATCATGCTGCCCATGCAGCCGGGTGACGTGAAAGACACATTTGCCGATATCGGCCGCCTCACCCGCGACATGGGTTACGCGCCGGCGACAAGCATCGAGACGGGCGTCGAACGTTTCGCCAAGTGGTATCTGCAACAGTCGGAGCAACGGCGCATGTGGTGACCGCCCCCGGCAGCCGCGCGAAAAAAAAGCCGGATGACATTCGTCATCCGGCCTTTTTGCTTGGTGCGCCCGGAGGGATTCGAACCCCCGACCGCCTGGTTCGTAGCCAGGTACTCTATCCAGCTGAGCTACGGGCGCAAGCAACTTGGAGCGGCACCGCCGTGCGGCAGCACCGTCAAGGCGGCGAATTATTCAGGGTTGCGCGCCGTTCGTCAACACCTGTGGACACATTCGACGCCGTTGCGCCGATTCACCATGCCCGCGCATACGGCAACGGCGGCTCGATGGTGGCTTGCAACGACTCCGCCGCACGCCGTGGAAAGTAGGGGTCACGCAACAATTCGCGTGCCAGCAGAATCAGGTCGGCATCACCGCGATCGAGAATTTCCTGCGCCTGGGCCGGGTCGGTGATCAACCCGACGGCCGCCGTCGGCACCTCCGCCTCGCGCCGGATCCGCGCCGCGAACGGCACCTGGTAACCGGGCTCGACGGGAATGTCCGCACGCGGCACGCTGCCGCCGGAGGACACGTCGATCACATCCACGCCATCGTCCTTGAGCCAGCGCGCGAGCGTCACGCACTCGTCAATATCCCAGCCGCCAGACACCCAGTCGGTCGCCGACACGCGCACCCACAACGATTTCGGCGCCGGCCACACCTCGCGCACGGCGGCCACTACTTCGCGCAACACACGTGCACGGTTTTCCAGCGTGCCGCCATAAGCGTCGTCGCGCCGGTTCGACAGTGGCGACAGGAACTGATGCAGCAAATAGCCGTGCGCGGCATGGATCTCGATCACGTCCATGCCCGCCGCAGCGCTGCGGCGGGCGGCGTTGCGGAAGTCGTCGACCACTTTGGCAATACCGGACTCGTCCAATGCCTGTGGCTCCGGATCGCTCTCGGCAAACGGCACGGCGCTCGGCGCAAGCGGGGTCCAACCACCCTGCGCTGCGCCCAGCGGTTTGCCTCCGTCCCACGGCGGCACGGTCGACGCCTTGCGCCCGGCATGCGCAAGCTGAATCCCGACCGCCGCACCTTGCGCCTTGAGGAACGCGACGATGCGGGTCCATGCCTCGGCTTGCGCATCGCTCCAGATGCCCGCGTCCGCCGGCGTGATGCGCCCTTCCGGCGACACCGCCGCAGCCTCGGTGAACACCAGTCCCGCACCACCGACGGCGCGCGCACCCAGGTGCACCAGATGCCAGTCGTCGGGCATGCCGTCGGTGGCGGAGTATTGGCACATCGGCGAGACCACGATGCGATTGCGCAAGGTCAGATCACCCAGGGTGAATGACTGCAAAAGTGACATGGACACATTCTCCAAAGGGCGACGCCATGATCGCGATCGTCCAAACATTGAGGACATTGTCGCCGAACACAAGAGTCCATCTGTCCGGACCGCACCTGCAGGGAGCCTCGAACAACCCGTCTCTATTCGTTCAAAACAACGGTAGGAGCGGCGGAAGCCGCGATGGGGCGTGACCGAATCGCGGCTTCCGCCGCTCCTACCGATGTGTGTGGTTATTCGAGGTTACCTACAGCGTGGCGGCGATGCGCCCCACCTCGGCCAGCACCGCCTGGCGCGCCGCCACGTCATGATCGCCCGTCTCGTAATAGCTTGCGATCAACAGCGGTTTGCGCCTCGGTGGCCAGGCGATGGCCACGTCGTTGTTGGCATGGTGGCCCGAGCCGGTCTTGTCGCCGATGCGCCAATCGGACGGCAGGCCCGCGCGCAAGGTCTGCGCCCCGGTCAGGTTGTGCACGAACCACCCGGTCAGGCGCTCGCGCGAAGTGGCCGACAGCGCACCGCCAAGCAGCAGTTTGCGCATGTCCCCAAGCATCGACCACGGCGTGGTCGTGTCGTCGTCGCCATGCTTGGCGTTGACCTGCGGCTCGCCATGATCCAGACGCGTTTTGGTGTCGCCCAGTCGACGCGCGAACGCGGTCACCGCGGATGGTCCGCCGACCGCATCAAGCAACAGGTTGGCGGCCGAGTTGTCGCTCATGATCATGGCCGCCCCGCACAAGCCATTAATCGACATGCCGGGCGCGCCAACGTTGAGACCGGTCACCGGTGACCAGTCGAGCAGGGCCGTCTTGTCAAACACGATGCGTCGGCCGAGATCTTCCTTGCCCGCATCGACGCGTGCCAACAGCGTCGCCACCAACAGCAGCTTGAACGTGCTGCACATCAGGAACCGCTCGTCACCACGATGTGCCAGACGTTGCCCGCCGTGCAGGTCCAGGATGGCCACGCCGAGGCGCCCGCCATGCTTTTTCTCCAGCGCTGCCAGCGCGTGCGACGAAGCCTTTGCCGCAGGTTCGGCCAACGACCATGCGGGATACAGCGCAAGCGCCGCACCGCCCATCAACGTGCCACGCAACACATCACGACGCTTCATTGGCTTGCTCCATCAGGAATTTTCGAAAAACATTCCCATTATTCCCGAGTGTGGTTGCAAGAGGATGGCAAGGCCGAAGGTCATGCCGCAGATATTTGCCGTGCGGGTACACCCTTGGAGCGGCGATGTTCATCCCCAAATCAGTCTGTGACCCGTCTCGAAGTGCATTCGTCATGTCCGATTACCGCAAGACCCCCGAAGCCATTGCCCGCCTGACGCCGCTGCAATATCGGGTAACCCAGGAAGCGGCCACCGAGCGTCCCTTCGACAACCGCTTCAACGACCATCACGAGGCCGGCTTGTACGTGGACATCGTCTCGGGCGAACCGCTGTTCACGTCGCTGGACAAGTTCGACAGCGCCTGCGGCTGGCCCAGTTTCAGCCGACCGCTGGAATCGGACAACGTGCTCGAGCGCAGCGACCGCACGCTCGGCATGGTACGCACCGAGGTGCGTTCACAGCACGCCGACAGCCACCTTGGCCACGTCTTTCCGGACGGCCCGCGCGAGACCAGCGGTCTGCGTTATTGCATCAATTCGGCGGCATTGCGCTTCATTCCGCTGGCCGAGCTGGAAAACGAAGGCTACGGCCAGTATCAATCATTGTTCGAAGACAAGGACAACCAGCCATGACCACCCAACGCGCCCTGCTCGCCGGCGGCTGCTTCTGGGGCATGCAGGAGCTGCTCCGCAAGCAGCCCGGCGTGCTCGCCACGCGCGTCGGCTATGCGGGCGGCAACGTCACCAACGCCACCTACCGCAACCACGAAGGCCACGCCGAAACCGTGGAGATCACTTTCGATCCCGACAAGATCAGCTACCGGCGCCTGCTCGAATTCTTCTTCCAGATCCACGACCCGACCACACCCAATCGCCAGGGCAACGACACCGGCACGAGCTACCGCTCGGCAATCTTCTACCTGGACGACGCGCAAAAGCACATCGCCGAGGACACCATCGCCGACGTCGACGCCTCGGGCCTGTGGCCCGGCAAGGTGGCCACCGAAGTCACTCCGGCCGGCGACTTCTGGGAAGCCGAGCCCGAACACCAAGACTAC
>DASSKC010000016.1:0-14838 GCA_035690885.1 Oleiagrimonas sp.
GAAAAGGCCAAGGCCCAGGACGTGAACCTGAGCGATGCGTATCAGACCATGCAGGCCTACCTCGGCTCGTTGTACGTGAACGACTTCAACCGCTTCGGACGGACGTGGCAGGTCGACGTGTCGGCCAAGCCGGAATTCCGCAACGACCTGGAGGACATCACCTCGCTGAAAACGCGCAACGCCCATGGCGACCTCGTGCCGCTCGGTTCGTTCGTCAACGTCACGCGCACCAACGGTCCGGACCGCGTGATGCACTACAACGGTTATCCGACCGCCGAGATCAACGGCGGCCCCGCACCGGGCTACAGCTCCGGCCAGGCGCAGGCGTTGATGGAAAGCCTGGCCGATGCCTCACTGCCCAACGGCATGCGCTACGAGTGGACCGGCCTGACCTACCAGCAGATCCTGGCCGGCAACACCGCCGTGTTCGTGTTCCCCTTGTGCGTGTTGCTGGCGTTCCTGTTGCTGTCGGCGCTGTACGAAAGCTGGACGCTGCCGCTGGCGGTGATCCTGATCGTGCCGATGGGCTTGTTGTCTGCCATTACCGGCGTATGGATGCTGCACGGCGACAACAACATCTTCACCCAGATCGCGCTGATCGTACTGGTCGGGCTGGCGTGCAAGAACGCGATCCTGATCGTGGAGTTCGCGGTCGATCGCCAGCGTGAAGGCATGGAGTTGCTGCAAGCGGTATTGGAAGCGGCACGCCTGCGCCTGCGCCCGATCCTGATGACCTCGATCGCGTTCATCATGGGCGTGGTGCCGCTGGTGCTCGCCACCGGTGCCGGCGCGGAGATGCGTCATGCCATGGGCGTGGCCGTGTTCTTCGGCATGATCGGCGTGACCGCGTTCGGCCTGATCTTTACCCCGGTGTTCTACATGGTCATTCGCGGCCTGGTCGAACGCCGCCGGTCGCGTCGGCAAGCCGCCGCCACGACCGCTCTCGAATCATCCTGACCCCGACGGAGGCAACCGATGAACGTATTGTCATTGCAACGCCGCAAACACGCGGACACGCTGTACGAATTCGTCACCTGCGCCGCGCAGTTGCTGGCCAGCGACGACGAGGTGCGCCGCCGCGACCTCGAACGTCGTCTGCAAGCCATGCTTCCGCGCCTGCGCGGCACGCCGGCATTGGAGGTGCTGCAAATCCGCGATCCGGCCCTGCGTGCCATGCTGAACGAAAGCAGCGAGCACACGTCATCCACGACGCATGAGGCGGCCGGCAACCGTGTCGCCTACATGGCGTACTGAGCCGCATCGTCCATCGATGTCATCACCAGCCGCGGAGTTCCTCATGGCCAATCCGGAAATCACCGACATCCAGCACATCTTCCAGTCACGGTTGGACACTCTCGATCACATCCTCGATATCGGTGAAAAGCATCTGCCCGATCTGGACGCTGCCCTGGCCGCGCGGCTGGCCGAGGACATGTATCCGCTTGGCACCCAGATCGCCTTTGCCTGCAACCAGCCACGCGGCTTTTCGCAATGGTGTGCGGGCGAGCCGATCGACAACCTGTCGCGCGAAGTGGAATCGCTGCAGCAGGCGCGCTCGCACATCCGCGAAACCAAGGCGCTGGTCGACGCCATCAAGGCCGGTGACGACAATCTCGACCTGCTCAAACGCATCGGCCTCGGCCCCGGCAGGTATTGCGAGCTGCCGGGCCGCCAGTACGTCAGCGAATATCTGATGCCCAACTTCTACTTCCATATCACCACCGCGTACGCCATCCTGCGCGGTCTGGGCGTGCCGCTGGGCAAGGCGGACTTCATGACTTATCTGGCGCCGCACGCCAGGGTCGAAGGCGAGGCCGGATAGCCTGCGTTCGCCGTGGCGATGTCCGGCAACGGCCGCTCATCATCCTTTTGGTACCGCTGATCACGGCATGCGCGCGTTTCATCCCGGCAATCGTGACACGCCACCGGCGGTATGATGTGCTGACGAATGGAATGGTTGTCGGTGCCACCGGGTCCAGGGGCGGTCGACAGCCATCGTTCGTCACACGAGGGATCTGGCATGAAACCGCACCATTGCGCGTCGCTGGGCATCCTTTTGCTTGCCTGCCTGCCCCTGACCGTGCCCGCGGCCAGCTCCACGAACGCAACACATGTCCTCACCAGCATGCGTCAGGCGACGGGTGGAGCGCAGTGGGACGACGTGGCGGCGATCGTGAGCGATGGCACCATCAAGCAAGAGGGCATGCAATGCACCGTGCACCGCATCGTGGACGTGCGTGATGGTCGCTGGCGCCAGGACACGCATTGTCCTGCGTACTCCGTCGCCGAGGGCATCGATGCCAGGGGCGCATGGAAGCAGGATGTCTCGGGGCAGGTGCATCCGCTCGACTCGGTCGAAGCAAAAACGCTGGCCATCACCGATCGCTGGTTGAATCGTCGCGGGCCGCTTTCTCCGAAGCATGCACCGGCCACCCTGAAGGTCTTGAAGCCGGCGACCGAAAAAGGGACCACCTATACCCGCATCAAGGCCACACCTGGCCATGGTCGCGCCGTCTCCTTGTGGATCGATCCCCGTGATCATCGACTCGCCCGGACCGTCATGCAGCGTTCCTTCCAGAAGGTGGCGGTTCGCTACGACGATTATCGCCAAGTGGGTGGGCTCGAACTGCCGTTCCGGATCAGTCACGCTGTCGGCAAGCCGGCGGATGTATCGACGCGAATCGTGACGCATTATCAGGTGCTCACCAATCTGGATACGCACGCATTGGCGCGTCCGGACCATACAGTGACCGACGTTCACCTGCCCGGTGGCCGTACGCACGTGGCCATTCTGTCTTGCATCGAAGGCTTGATCCTGGTCAACGCACGCATCAATGGCAAAGGCCCATTCCCGTTCATTCTCGATACCGGGGGCCACGCCATTCTCACTCCCGCCGCTGCCGAAAAATTGGGGCTGAAGACCACGGGCAAGGTCGAAGTACTCGGCGCGGGCGCCGGCTCCACACAAGCGGGATACACGCATGTCCAGTCCGTCCGACTGGGTGCCGCCACCATTGATGACTTGCCGTTCCTGGTCATGCCCTTGTCACCGATCGTGACCGATCGTGGCGCCAAGCCGCCCGTCGCCGGTTTGCTCGGATTGGAGGTTCTCGAGCGGTTTGCGACGACGGTTGATCTGGACAAGCACCAGTTGATCCTGCGCGCGTTCGACGTGGCCAAAGCACCGGTCGATGCCACGTCATTGCCGATCCACTTCACGGCCGACGCCCCGTTGGTACACGCCACGCTCGATGGTCAGCGCGGCATCTTCCAGATCGACACCGGCAACCCCGGACCGTTGATGATATTTCCGGACTGGGCGGAAGATCATGGTCTTGCCGCGTATTATCTCGCCGGCAGCGCGGCCCATCGCGGTGGTGGTGTCGGCGGGTTCTACACGACCCACATGGCCTACATCCATTCGCTGAAGCTGGGCGACTTGCGTGTACCGGGCAATCAGGTCGGCACCCTGACGCCACATGGAGTCAACGCGGTCAGCAATCCCAGCCAGGCGGGCAACCTGGACATGACCGTGTGGCGCAATTACCGCGTCACCTTCAACTACCAAAAAGGCAAGATCTGGCTGGAACCGCGCACACATTACGTGCCGCCGCAGCACACCACGACGGCCGGTCTCACGGCCGTCAAACTGGGCCACGGCGCATTCACGGTGCTCAACGTCACCGCCAACGGAGCGGCGGCCAAAGCGGGCCTGAAACGTGGCAGCAAGATCGTGGCCGTGGAGGGCGTGAGCGCAAGAAAGCTCGCCAGCCTGTACCTGATGAAACACATCGAGTCGGCGCAGCCGGGCAGCAAGCTTGCCCTGACGCTGGACGACGGCAGCCAGGTAAGCATCGCGCTGTCGTACAACCGCGCAAGGGAGAACGCGCTGCACCCGAGCGTGCCATGACGATCAGACATTCAACGATGCGTACTTGCAAGCCATGACGCGGATGGCACTGACTGGTTGCACTGATCTGGAGACGGCATGAAACGCGGATGGATGCATTGGGCGTGTGCGCTCGTTCTGGTCATGGCCGCGGGGTTGGCGCAGGCCGCTCCCGGCCCCCGCGTTGCGGACGGGCGTCACCACACCACGGTCTGGAACGTGCAACCGTCGTTCAAGTTCGACACCCTGTGCTTTCTCGATGTCCTCAGCGCCGACCCGTTCTATCTGCATTATTACCAGCCGGTGTATGCGCATTTCGAGCCGTTGATGACGCCCGATGTGAAAGCGGCCATGGCACGCATAAAGCATGTCATCAAGGATGCGGGTGGCGGCATCATTTCGGCCAAACTGGCGTTGTATTATTCGGTCGTGCCCGCACACACCCTGGACCAGTTGATCGCGGTCACCCGTCACCCCGAACAGGTGCAGCAAGCACTGCAGGCCACGAAGTATTACGTAGCGGATGGCTGGAAGGAATTTGATCAGATTCGTCTCCAGTTGATCACGGTTTTCCAATTCCTGAAACACATCCACTTTCACGCATACTGGCAGGCGCACGTTCTTCCGCGCGTCAAGAAGCGTGCGAGCAAATTGCATCGGCGGTTGAGCCATTTCAACATCGTGCCATTGCAGGAAGACATCTTGGGCCATGCGCTGCCGACCAACCGCATCACCGTTTATCTGTTGCTTTTCAACTTGCCTCACGGTATTCGCATCACCGGCACGCGCTTCATCACCAACGTTGGCTATCCGATGCGTGTCGTGCTGATGAACGCCATGCACGAAATGCTGCATCCGCCGTACGACTGGGAGCACGACACCGTGTTGCGTCAATCGCTGCAGACGCTCAAGGCCGACGCGTTCCTGATGCAGCGGATCAAGCACCACAACCCGTCATTCGGTTACAACAGCTTCCACGGCTTCGTGGAAGAGGACGTCGTGCAGGCCTCCGACCAACTGGTCGGCGAGCAGGCCGGTCGCGCCTACGATCCATTTGTCCGCTGGAAACGCGCCGACGACGGCATGCACGTGCTGGCGGTGGCGCTGTACGAGCTGGCCCACGAGCAGCATTACGACATGCACGAGGAAAGCATGCGCGACTTCATCGTGCGCATGGTCAAGGCTGGCAAGCTGGTGCCGGGCCGGATCAAACCGCTGTACAAGCGCCTGTATCCATGATGCACATGACGTCCGACAGGAGGAGATGATGGCTCGCATGCCAATGCAATACATCAACCCCGACACACTGTTCCCCAGTGAACAGTACGGTTTTTCCCAGGTGGTCGTGGCCAGCGGCAAGCGGATCGCATTCATTTCCGGCCAGACCGGATGGGATGCCGATGCGAAGATGGAGGGTGGCGCGACGCTTTACGAGCAAGCGGTCCGGTCGTTGCGCAATGTGCAGTCAGCGATCGAGGCCGCCGGCGGAACCATCGCGGACATCGCCGCGTTGCGCATTTACATCGTCGATTATGCACCGGCAAAGTCAAAAGCCGTACGACGTGCTCTCATCGAAGCCTTCGATGAAGGAAAACGGCCGGCAAGCAGCTGGGTGGGCGTCTCGGCCCTGGCGGAACCCGAGTTCCTGATCGAGGTGGAAGCAACGGCCGTGATGGAATGATGTTTTTCATGCAAACGGGGGCAGACATTCGTGACGGCCCGCGTTGCTGAGGGATCCACGCAGATTTGAAGCAGTTGTTATTGAGGGAGACAGGTATGGTTGCACTTCGCGGATCTTGTCACTGCGGCGCTGTGGGTTATGTGGTCGGCTCCGCACCGGTCGCTGTGGTCAATTGCCATTGCACGTTGTGCCGCAGCCTGACCGGCAGCGCCTTCACGACCTATGCGGTCGTGCGTCAGGGTGATGTCAGCGTGCAGGGCCAGTCGGATGTACGGAAATACCAAGCCACGGAAGCGGCGACCCGGCATTTCTGCACAAAATGCGGTACCCCGCTTTTCAATACCAACCCGTCGATGTACCCGGGCGTGCTGATGCTGTATTTGGGCACCATTGCCGCAAGCGATCGGATGCCGCCACCGGTCAACATCTTCTGCGCCGACATGCTTGACTGGGTGGCTTCGCTGACGACGCTCAAGTCATTCCCGGGCGTGCCCGGGCAGGGTGCGGGTGCGTGACATTACCCGCATGCATCCTGACCACGCATCACCCGTTGACCTCGCTGTGTTGCGAGTACAACGCGTGCCAATGGCCGTCTTCGTAGACGAAGATGTCCGATGAGTGCACGCCCTTTTGCGCGCCCAGGCGCGGATCGTAAAACGACACGATGGCCACGTCACCGTGAATGACCACGGTCGTTTTCGTGGGGTGTGTCTTGAGCCACGCCTCGACCTTGTGCTTGAACTTGTCCGAGCCTCGGTGCTCCGCCGCGTGGGCCAGAATGGTCGCGCGTGACGTGGCCACGCCGTCGGCGCCGACCGATCGGTACTCGGGCAACAGCAACTGGCTGAGCCACTCCGTGTTGCCGTTGATCTCCGCCTGCATCCAGTGCTCATCGAGGGCGATCACGGCGGCGGAGGTGTGCGCGGTCTCGTCCACGGGTTTGTGGTCGCTCGCGAGTGAGGCGCCGATGGACGATACGCCGACCAGCAACGTCAGGCCGGCCGCCAGGGAATGTCGAATGTTGTACATGGTCGGGTGTGCGATGGCGCGACCGATTGCCGCCAGCACACCATGCAATCGCGTGCTGATCGGCGCATTGGTTGCGTGACCGGCGGCGGGATCGCGGTGACGAACGGCAGCCGGTCAGGTGCGGACGAAGCGCCTGATTCGATTCAATACGCTTCGATTCAATATGCGTCGTGCAGGCGCACCCAGCTCATGGTGCCCGATTCGTTGCGCCCCTTGGGTGCGAGGTCCAGCCAGTTGAGCGCACCCATCAGCAACTCCGTGCCGCGGTGGTAGGTCGAGTAGCTGTGGAAGACCGCATCACCCTCGCGCACGAAAACGCTGACGCCGAACATGTCGGGGCTGTTGGCGATGAGGGTATGACCGTAGTTGTAGGCGGCGCGTCCGGCGGCGCGTTCGTCTGCAGTGAAGGACACGCCGAAGTCGTAGTTGAAATCGCCATCGCCCGAGGAGATCCATGGAAAGCGCCAGCCCATGCGTTCTCGCACCGATTCGATACGTTTGATCGGGGCACGCGAGACCGCCGCAAAGGCGAGATCCGCATGCTCGAAATGCTGCCGCGCCGCATCAACGTGGTCCATGGTGAACGCGCATCCGGGACAGATGTGGTCCGAGCCGGGCGTCAGCATGAAATGATAAATCGCAAGCTGGCTGTGCTCGCCGAACAGATCGACGAGCGAGCACGTGCCATCGCGACCTTCAAACCGGTACGGTGTGTCCAGCTGCACCCACGGCAGTTGCCGGCGTTCCTCGCGCAGCGCGTCAAGCTGATGGGTCATGGCGCGCTCTTTGTCGAAAAGCGCCTTGCGCGCGTGCAACCATTGATTGCGCGAAACGACCGGATGGTTCATTGCGATTCTCCTGTGGCATGGGGATGATCGGGTCAGAACGAATGTAGAGTCGATCGGACATGAGGTGGGAGTGACAAACGTGACGCGATTGCCATGGATACAGTGACCACCCTGGCAGGATGCGCTCTTGCTGCCGGCGATCCGTTGGCCGCATTGAATCTGGTGGCATTGCGCAATGACCCGGATGCGCTTGCATTGCGCGGCATCGCGATGGCGCAACTGGGCGATCTGTCGCGTGCGCGGACGTTGCTGCGCCGGGCCGCGCGAGCCTTCGGGCCGGATGCGCCAGCCGATTGCGCGCGCTGTCACGTGGCCGAAGCGGAAGTCGCTCTGGTCGCACGTGACCTGGGTGGATGGGCGGCCACGCTTGATGCGGCCGTCAAGGCGCTGACCGCATGCGGCGACCACGCGAATGCGGCCCATGCCGGTTATCTGGCTGCGCGGCGATGGCTTGTTCTGGGGCAACTTGATGCGGTCGAGCGTACGCTGGCGGACATCGATGTGAGCATGTTGCGAGCGCCGTCGCGGGCCGGATACTGGCTTGTCGTCTGTGGTGTGGCGATGCGGCGTGTGCGTGCCGCGCCGGCACGAGCGGCGGTCGCGGACGCGCGACAGGCAGCCCGGACGGCAGGCATCAGCGCCCTTGTCAGGGAGGTCGAGCGTACCGGCCAAGCGCTGCAGGCACCTGTCGGGCGCATGATCGAACGCGGACGGATGCAGCTGCTGGACCTGGCGGGCGTGGAGGCCTTGTTGGCAACCGATACGCTGGTCGTGGACGCGTGTCGACATGCCGTGCGCGCGGGTACCGCGTCCATTGCGCTGGCGCGGCGACCGGTGTTGTTCGCGCTTGTGCGCCTGCTCGCGGACGCGTGGCCGGGCGACACGACGCGCGAACGCCTGATCGAGCGGGCGTTCCGAATCCGTCACGCCGACGCGTCGATGAGAGCGCGGCTGCGTGTCGAGATCGGCCGTTTGCGCAAGGCGTTGGCACCGATTGCGGACATCAACACCACCCGGCGTGGTTTCTCGTTGACGCCGCGACACACACAAGCCGTCGCCGTGCTGGAGCCGCCCGAGCCACAAAGTCATGCCCAAGTGCGCGCGCTGCTCGCCGATGGTGCGACCTGGTCGAGCGCCGACCTCGCGCTGGCGCTCGGAACAAGCACTCGAACCGTCCAGCGCGCGCTGGCGGACCTGACACGAGCGGATGCGGTGACAGCGACCGGTCGCGGGCGGTCACGGCGATGGATGATGTCGAGCGTGCCCGGATTCCCGACAACTTTGTTGCTCCCGATGCACTGAGCAAACGCGCTACGATCACCGGCATGAATGGCAAACCCGCCGAAGTCGTTCGACAGTACGGCCCGTTCCGCGGTGTCGATGCGGTGCACGGCGTCAGTTTCGATGGTAGTCGGCTCTGGTTTGCGTCCGGCGAATACCTGCACGCATTGAATGCCGACAGCGGAGAGGTGGTCGATGTCATCAAGGTGGCCGCGCAGGCCGGCACCGCATTCGATGGCAAGTACATCCATCAAATCGCTGACGGCGTCATTCGCCGGATCGACCCGCGCAATGGTGAAATTCTTGGCACCATCCCGGCACCGGGCGACGGTGCCGACTCCGGGCTGGCGTGGGCGGAAGGATCGCTTTGGGTCGGCCAGGGTCGTGAACGCACGATCAAACAGATCGACCCGGAGACCGGAGTCGTGCTGCGCACCATCGAATCGGATCGTTTCGTCACCGGTGTCACCTGGGTGGGTGATCAGTTGTGGCACGGCACTTGGGAAGACGGCACCAGCGACGTGCGCAGAATCGACCCGCGGACCGCGCAGGTATGTCAACGCATCGACATGCCTGCGGGTACCGGCGTGTCCGGCCTGGAGTCGGCCGGGGACGGCGTGTTTGCCTGCGGCGGTGGACCCACGGGGAACGTGACACTCATTCGCCGACGGTGATGCATCGTGCGGTTGTGCGCGACCAGGTTGCTGATCCTGCAATAATCGGGCCTTTCCTGCATGGAAACGTTGCGCACGGGCGCAGCTGCATGCGATCCGGAGCAATGCCGTCGTCATGATAAAAATCGAACTTGCCACCGAACCGTTGGCGCAAGACCTGGAAACCATCAGTCAGGGCATCCAGGCATTCAACCGGCAGGTCGTGCCGCCGATACCCGACGTATCCGAGGAACTGCGCTTTGCCGTGTTCGCGCGCGATGCCGATGGCCATGTCGTCGGCGGTATTCGTGCGGCGGCATACTGGGGCTATCTTTGCATCGAGCTGCTGTGGCTGGCCGAATCCGTCCGCGGCGAGGGCGCGGGGCGGCGCCTGATGGAGCAGGCCGAAGCGTTTGCCGCACGTAAGGGCTTTCGCTACGCGCGCGTCGAAACGACCAGTTTCCAGGCCCGGCCTTTTTACGAAAAACTCGGTTACACGTTGTTCGGCGAACTGGAAGATTGTCCGCTCGGACATACGACGTATTATTTGCGCAAGCAGCTGGTGCGATAGCATCGGCGGTGCATTCAATGTACTCGGTCAATCACGAGGTATGTGCCATGCAAATCATTGCGCAACATGTCTGCAAGAGCCTGTTTGTTTGCGCCGGCCTGTCGGGGCTCGTTTTGGTCGCCGGTTGAGGGAATGATTCGGGAACGATTTCGGGTTCGCAGACGCGAATGCCCAATCCCGCGTCCGAGTACTGCGTGAAGCAGGGCGGTACG
Source organism: Oleiagrimonas sp. (assembly GCA_035690885.1). Classification (GTDB taxonomy): domain Bacteria; phylum Pseudomonadota; class Gammaproteobacteria; order Xanthomonadales; family Rhodanobacteraceae; genus Oleiagrimonas. The sequence goes on from DASSKC010000016.1 coordinate 10,165, forward strand.
CTCGAAATCGTCAAGGACCACGACGGCAACGAGCGCGGCATGTGCCATTTGCCCGATGGCACGGTCGTGGACGAGTGGGATCTGTTTCGTCGCGATCACGACAAAAAACAATCCTGACCGCACCGCCGCGCATGACAATGGTCATGGTTGATTCGTGCCATCAGGCACTCCCCGGCGCGTAGTCGGCAGTCGCACACTCAAACGATTGATGGCTTGGCATGGCCCGCAACCCGGGCAAGCTGCCGGCGGAGGAGTGGTGGGCAAGCATACGCGACGACAACGCGTGCAGACATGGGGGTTGGCGTTCGGATTCTGGACGCTGCTGGCCTTGTCGTACACGGTCAGTTCGGTCGTCATGATGTTGAACGAGGGCGAGCCGGCATCATGGTCGCGCCCGCTGGCATGGAATGTCACCAATTTCTATCTGTGGATGGCACTGGTGCCGCTGGTCGGATGGCTGGGACGGCGCAGTGCCGGTCGTGGCTGGTCGCGTTTCTGGGCCGTGCAAGTGCCGGCGAGCGTGCTGGTCAGTCTGGCGCAAACGCTGGTGATGCTGTCGGTGTTCTGGGTCCTGTGCGGCCCGGGCCAGCATGCGGGGATCACCACGCTGCGCGAGTACGTGTACATGTAGTTCGTTTACAAGATCCGTCTGGCGCTGGTGACGTACTGGGTGATTTTCGCGGTCATGCGCGGCATCGAGTCGCGGCGACGCCTGCGCGACGAGCGCCTGCGCAGCGCGCAGCTCGAAACACAGTTGGCGCAATCCCAATTGCAGGCCTTGCGCATGCAGTTGCAACCGCATTTCCTGTTCAACACGCTCAACGCCATTTCCGCGTTGGTGCTGTCCAACCCTGCGCAGGCACGACTGATGATCGCGCGTCTGGGCGACTTCCTGCGCCTGACCCTGGAAGAGCGCCATGCGCCGCAGATTCCCTTGTCGCGCGAACTGGAGTTTCTGCGCTGCTATCTCGCCATACAGCAGGTACGTTTCCAGGATCGTCTGACCACGCGCGTCGATGTCTCCGACGATATCCTGAATGCCGCCGTGCCCAACATGATTCTGCAACCGCTGGTGGAGAACGCGCTGCGCCATGGCCTGCTGCCCAAGTCCGAATGCGGGGCGTTGCGCATTGTCGGTCGTCGTGTCGGTGATCAGTTGCAATTGCGCGTCGACGACGATGGGCTGGGTTTGCCGTCCACGGCGACGCGGGAGGGCATCGGTCTGGGTAATACGCGTGAGCGTTTGCGCGTGCTGTTCGGCCATGTGGCGCGGCTCGAGCTTGGACCACGCGCCGAAGGCGGCACCCGCGTGGAGCTTCATTTTCCTTACAGGGAGTACGCCACATGAGCCCGACACCCATTCGCACACTTTTGATCGACGACGAAATCCTGGCTCGACTGGCCCTTCGCCAGGCCTTGGCGCATCACGACAACGTGCAGATCGTGGGCGAGTGCGGCAACGCGGAAGAAGCCATGCAGGCAATCAATGCCTTGTCGCCGGACCTGCTGTTTCTCGATATCCGCATGCCCGGCATGGACGGTTTTCGGCTGCTGCACGAGTTGAGCCCGGCGTCGGCACCGATGGTGGTGTTTGCCACTGCGTTCGGCCAGCATGCGTTGTTGGCATTCGATGCCGACGCGGTCGATTACGTGCTCAAACCGATCGACCAGGCGCGCTTTGATCAGGCCATGGTGCGGGTCAACGAACGCTGGCGAGGGCGCCATGTTGAGCGAGCCGCGGCGCCCGAACCGGCGTCATTCATGCAACGCATCAGCGTGCGCATCGGTGAGCACATCCGCGTGGTGACGGTTGACGCGATCGACTGGATCGGTGCCAACGGCAACTACGTCGACATCCACGCCGGTAGCGCCACTTACCTGCATCGCGAAACGCTGGCCCATCTGCAAGCGAATCTCGACCCGACGCGGTTTCTGCGCATCCATCGCAGCACCATCGTCAACATCGAGCGCATCCGCGAAGTGCACCCGTTGTTCCACGGTAATGCCGAAGTGGTGCTTGCCGATGATACGCGACTCGACCTCAGCCGCCGCTTTCGCCATCAGGCACACGAAGCGTTGGGCAAGGTGTGAGCTCGGCTGTTCGCGTCGCGTGCCATTGGGGTGCGCTGCACAATCCTCGATAACCTGCCTCCTTTCGGGCATCATGCCGGGTTGGCATTTTTCACGGCGCATGCGCCTGTATACGACGAGGAAACAGATGGCAATCGAGGCGAACATCAGGCGATGTGATTCAGCAGATGCATCGGCGTTGGCGCTTGTCGGTCAAGCGACATTCCTGGAAACGTTCTCGGGCATTCTGGGTGGCCGGGACATCGTCGCCCATTGTGCCCGGGCGCATGCCGTCGACCAGTATGAAACCTGGCTTTCGAATCCGGATCGTGCATTGTGGCTGGTGGAAATCGAGCCCGGCGGCGCGCCTGTCGGTTACATGGTCGTCGCGCCTGCGCAACTGCCGTTGCCCGATACCGCCCATGATCTGGAACTCAAGCGCATTTATCTGTTGGGGAGATTCCAGGGCGAAGGTCTGGGCAGGCAGCTCGTCTCCACCGCGATCGTGCATGCGCGCGCAGCGCGTGCCCGGCGTCTTCTCCTTGGCGTTTACGCAAACAACAAGCCGGCTATCGCATTCTACGAGCGTGCCGGTTTCGGCAAGCTGGGGCCGCGCAAGTTCAACGTCGGCGGGCAGGATTATGACGACAACATCATGGGTGTGTCGCTCAAGGCCTGACACAGTGCGTATCAGCTGATCTGCGGCAAGCGGCAAGGGAGTGCGTGCATGGGGCGGCCAGTGGCGCAGCCATGGCCGTCCCATGCATGTTCGCGATGTCATCATCGCGTTGCCGCCGTTCGTCACGCCAGCGGTGCCAGTGGACACACGTCGGGTGCGCCATGTGCGCGCGGCCTGCAACCTGCCTGTACCGCGAACAACCCGTTCGCGGCACAGGTTGGCTGCACGGGAAACCGCATGCGTTTGTTTCAAGATCATGATGTCCACGCAACACCATTGTTCGATGCACCGGTTCGTTTCCCATGCATGTCGACGCGGCGGGACATCGCATGAAACGTTCTTTGTGTTCGAGTGACAAACGAGACCATGCGTCACCACGCATGCACCCGCCCGGCACGGCCGGTCGATCGATGACGATTGCCGCACTTCTCGCCTTGTCGGCGAGCTTGCCCGTCACCGCACGAGCAAGCCATGCCGTCGCCGCACCGGTGTCAGGCGGGTCGATCACGCTTGATGGCCGGCTTGATGAATCGGCATGGCGGAAGGCTGCGCCGATCCACCTCACCCAGCAATCGCCGCATCCCGGCGCACCGACGCCGTACACAAGCACCGTGCGCGTGCTGGTCGATGCGCAGCATGTGTATGTCGGCATCAGCAATGTCGACCCCAACCCCGACGCGCTCGTCGTGCACACCCTGCAACGCGACCACAGCCAGGACAACGACGACCATGTGACGATCGTGCTCGATACGTTCGGCGCCCGTCATCTGGGCTACTTCTTTCAGGTCAATGCCGGTGGCGCGCGCAATGACGGCCTGGATGTCAACGACGACACCGACAACAACTGGAATGGCGTGTGGAACGCGAGGGTGGCGCGCAACGATCATGGTTGGAGCGCCGAGATCGTGATTCCGACGCAAAGCCTGCAGTTCTCGTCGTCGTTGCAGTCCTGGGGCTTGAACGTGTCGCGTTACGTGCCTCGCAAGCAGCTCATGTTGCGCTGGTCGGGGATCACGCTTGATTCGGACGTGTTCGATCTGCACCGGGTCGGCACGCTCGACGGTGTGGGCGGTCTCAAGCAGGGGCTTGGTCTGGAGATCGCCCCTTACGCCGTCGCCCGTTACGACAGTGCGCCGGGGACGGGCCGTTCCGGCGATGTCGGCGCCGACATCAAGTATCACTTCACGCCACAACTGACCGGCATCGCGACCATCAATCCGGACTTCGCCGAGGCCGAGGCCGAGCAGGGGCGGGTCAACCTGTCGCGGTTCTCGCTGTTTTTTCCGGAGAAGCGGCCGTTCTTTCTGGAAGGCTCCAACCAGTTCAAATTTTCGCACCTGCTCAGCATCGGCGACGACGGCAATTTGAGCACGCGCTTCGTGCCGTATTTTTCGCGTCGCATCGGTCTGGTCGACGGGCATATCGTGCCGGTCCGCGAGGGCGCCAAGTTGATCGGGCACGCGGGACGTTTTTCCATCGGTGTGCTGGATGTGCAAATGGATGAAGGTGAGAAGACTCCGGCGACCAACCTGGGTGTCGCGCGTGCCGCCTACAACGTCAATGAGAACCTGCGTGTCGGCACGTTGATGACGCGCGGTGATCCGAGCGGGCGCACTGACAACCGTTTCATCGGCGTCGACAGCGTCTGGCACACTGCGCACTTCAACGGGGACAAGAACCTGACCGTGTCGGGATGGGTCGGCAAGTCCTACGGCGACCTGAAGCCGGGCAAGACCGATGGTTATGGATTTGCCGTGCAGTATCCGAATGACCTGTGGTCGGCACGGCTGCGCTTCAATGAATTCGGCGATGCACTCGATCCGGCTCTGGGCTATTTGCCGCGGCCCGGCACCCGTCAGTACATGGTGTTCGGTTCGTATCAGCCGCGCCCGCAGGGTGGCGCGTTCGGCTGGGTGCGACAGTTT
>DASSKC010000017.1:0-12329 GCA_035690885.1 Oleiagrimonas sp.
GTCTTGACGAATGAGTGCGTGCTCCGCGATCCAGCCGGTGCCGGTACCGCGAAATGGTCCGGCCGCGACGTCGAGCTCGACTCGGAAGCCGTCCAGGAACACCTGCGCGCCGGCAAGCAGGTATATCAGCTTGGCCTCGAGTTCGACGGACGCATGAGCTTCGTGCTGGGCGAGGATCTGATCGTACGCAAGCTGCGCTTCTTCGACAACGTCACCTACCAGTCCGACCAGGACATCACCACGCCCCAGCAGGAAATGGAGACCCGCTTCACGCTCATGACCCGCGAACTGGCCCGGCTGCTTTCCCACCTCGAAACGTGGTTCGACCTGCGACGACCGGTATCGTGACTACCACCGACATAAAACGTAGCTCATCGCGCAACCGCGAGCTGGCAATGATCCACATCGCCGCACAGCAGCTGGGGCTGATCCGCGCGCACGATGACTCCGCTTACCGCGACATGCTGTGGTCAATCGGCCGTGTTCGCTCGGCCGGCAAACTCGACACCGCAGGCCGGTTCGCCGTTCTCAAGCACCTGGAGAACTGCGGCTGGAAGCGTCCCGGCCACACCAAGACCCGGCGCCAGTACCAAAAGGGCAGCCAAGCCGCCTTGATCCGCCACCTCTGGACCCGCTTGCACCAAGCCGGCGCCGTCCAGGACAACTCCGACCGTGCCCTGCGTGCCTATGTGCGCAGCCAGTCCGCGCCCCATCATCCGCAACAGGTCGGGTGGGATGATCCGACTCTTATGCCCAAATCAGTAGCCGGTGCCGTCATCGAGCACCTGAAGCAATGGTGCGCGCGCCTGGAGGTCGAGCACTGATGTCCACCAACCTCGAGCGCGCCGCCACCTTCTTGCGCGATCTGGCCGACATTGCCGGCCGGGTGCTGCAAGACGAGCTCTCCTTGCCGCCCGCCCAGGCCGCCGAGGTTGGTCAACGCATTGCCCGTGTCACCTGCGACGAACACCGCGGCGAGCCCATCTACATACCTGCCAGTCTCGCGCTCAAGCTCGAGGAGCGCGACGAGGCCATGTACGCCTTCTGGCTGGCCAGCGGCAAAGACATCCACGCCGTGGCCAAGAAGTTCGATATCACCGAAAAGCAAGCCTACGAGCGCATCCGCCTCTACAAGGCCGCTGCATTCACCCGCGCCCAAGGCACTCTCGACCTGGGCGACGATGGATAGCGCGTAACGGGCGCGCATACGCGCGCTGCTTGCTGCATCCCGCACGTCATACCGGCATCGTTGTCTCGTTCCATTCCGGATCGCCAACGAGACCACCCATGCAGCCCCAACGCATCCGCCCCGACATGCCCGCCGCCCTCAACACCGCACGCTTTGGCCGCTCTCTACGCGGTCGCCGTGTTCTCATCCTTTCGGTATCACCCCACACCGGCATCCGAGTCCGCACCTTCGGCCGCTCTGCCATTGTGCTGTCAGGCCTGTGCGCCGACGACCTGGACGAGTGGTAGGATCACGCCGGACCGGCCGCCACCGGTCCTTTCATCCTGCGCAACCGGTTTTCATTTTGGCTTCCCGTTATTACCCTCTGGTCGCCACAATTTCCCGGTTTATCAAGTTTCCCTTCCTGACTTATCAAACCGTGGAACAGGCAAGCAAGAGAAATGAACGAGCGCCGGCAGGCGTGATACGCCGCCGCACGGCGGCAAAAAGTCCGAGCGAGCTTGACCCCACCCAGCCGAAGGCTTCCGCACAGGATGCCTGCCCAGAAGCAGCGCGGCGCGCGCCCCACGCGACCGTACAGCAACAGTTACCGCCAACCACCAACCGACATGCGACAATTCCCGTCAATCACGATTGACCGGAAAACCCCGACCATGCGTCGAATCCTCCTGCTGTGCCTGCTTGCTTGTTGCGCATCAACCGCCATGGCCGCCAATGGCGGGCCGGCAGCCGTCAAAGCCGCGCTTGAGCGCATGGCACCGGGCGTGGAAATCGGCGACATCAGCAAGGCGCCGATGCCGGGTTTCTACCAGGCGCTGGTGGGCGGGCGCATGGTCTATGTCAGCGCCGATGGCACCTGGATCATGGACGGGAAGTTGTACAACGCCGACAAACGCGTGGATCTCAGCGAGCGCAGCATGCGGGCGGTGCGTCGCGCGACGCTGGCCAAGGTGCACAAGTCGGCGTTCATTACCTTTGCGCCGGCGCATCCCAAGTACACGATCACGGTATTCACCGATCTTGATTGCGGCTATTGCCGTGTGCTGCACAAGCACATGGACCAGATCAACGCCGAGGGCATTGCGGTGCGTTACCTGGCGTGGCCGCGCTCGGGCATCAAGGCCGTACCCAGCGGCCGGCCCACGGCGTCGTATGTGAAAGCGGTCAGCGTGTGGTGTGCGGACAACCGCAAGCAAGCATTCACCGCGGCCATCGGTGGCGCGCCGGTGGCGAATGCCGACTGTACCAATCCGGTGGCGAGCGAATACCGGCTCGGCGAGCACCTTGGCGTCAACGGCACGCCGACGATCATCGCGGCAGATGGCACGGTGCTGGGCGGGTATCTGGCGCCCAAGCAGTTGCTGCAGGCGTTGCAGGCGCTGGACAAGGCCAAGGCGGGTTGAGCGGGGCCTTCTTTGGCACCGAAAACACCCGCCCGGTCGCCATGATGCGCTAAAATGGCCGTTTTCCTTTGCGGCATCAATCGCATGATGGTTCTTGACGGCCAGGCGGCCCTTTCGCCCTTTCGGCTGGATCGGCTCAATGCCCGGCTTGCCGAGCTCGATTCCGGCGTGCGCGTGCAAGGCACGTGGCATGTGTATCTGGTCGAGGCCGGTGCGACGTTGGCACCGTCCGAACACGCGCGCCTGCTCGACGTGTTGCAGGCGCATGACGGCGAGCCGCGCAGTGCATCGGTTTGGGTGGTGCCGCGGCTGGGCACGATTTCGCCCTGGTCGAGCAAGGCGACAGACATCCTGCGTGTGGCCGGTTTCGACGTGTCCCGCGTCGAGCATGGCGTGGCGTGGCACATTGACGGTCTGAACGACGCCTCGGAGGCTGCGCGTGCCGCCGTGACCGCCGAGCTGCATGATCCGATGACGCAGTCGCTGCTGAGCGACCTGGCTCAAGCCGACGGGCTGTTCCTGCACGGCAATCCGGGCGCGTTGGCGCGTGTCGAACTGGGTGCCGATCCGAAGGCAGCGCTGGCGTCGGCCAATCGCGAGCTGGGTCTGGCGCTGGCCGACGACGAGATCGACTATCTGGCCGAGCGTTACACCGAGGTGGGGCGCGACCCCAGCGATGCCGAGCTGATGATGTTCGCTCAGGCCAACTCCGAGCATTGCCGGCACAAGGTCTTCAATGCCAGCTGGAACCTCGACGGCGCGCAGCAGGACAACACGCTGTTCGGCATGATCCGCAACACCCACGAGGTCTCGCCCGCGCATACCTTGTCGGCGTACAAGGACAACGCCGCCGTGATTGCCGGAAGCGAGGGCAAGCGCTTTTTCGCCGATGCCGATGGCGTGTGGCGCGCGCATGCCGAGCCGGTCGATTTCGCGATCAAGGTCGAAACGCACAACCATCCGACCGCCATCGCGCCATGGCCGGGTGCAGCTACCGGCGCCGGCGGCGAGATCCGCGACGAGGGCGCCACGGGGCGTGGCGGCAAGCCGAAAGCCGGTCTGACCGGCTTTTCCGTGTCGCATTTGCGTATTCCCGGTCTGCCGCGTCCTTGGGAAAAAGAGCGGCCGTTGCCGCCGGGAACCGCCAGCGCGTTCGAGATCATGCGCGACGGCCCGCTTGGCGCGGCGTCGTTCAACAATGAATTCGGCCGCCCGTGCCTGGGCGGCTACTTCCGTGCTTTCGAGCAGGAAAACGGCAAACCCAACGTGCGTCGCGGTTACGACAAGCCGATCATGATCGCCGGCGGTCTGGCCAACATCCGCCATGGCCACGTGCAAAAGCGTGCGCTCAAAGACGGTGACGCGATCATCGTGCTGGGTGGCCCGGCCATGCTGATCGGCTTGGGCGGTGGCGCTGCATCCTCGGTGCACGCCGGCGCGTCCAGTGCCGAGCTCGATTTTGCCTCGGTGCAGCGCGACAACGCCGAAATGGAGCGCCGTTGCCAGCAGGTCATCGATGCCTGCTGCGCACTGGAAGAAAACCCCATCGTCAGCATCCACGATGTCGGCGCCGGTGGCCTGTCCAATGCCATCCCGGAAATCCTGCACGACGCCGGAGTCGGCGGCATGATCGATCTGGACCGTGTGCCGGTGTCTGATCCGTCATTGACGCCCATGCAGATCTGGAGCAACGAGTCGCAGGAGCGGTACGTGCTGGCCATCGATCAGGCCGACACCAGCGCCTTTGCGGCCTTGTGCGAACGCGAGCGTTGCCCGTTCGCGGTGGTCGGCGTGGCCACCGCCGAGGAGCGACTGGCCGTGTCGCGGCGGGTCGACGAGCGTGATGAACCGGTCATCGACCTGCCCATGGACGTGTTGTTCGGCAAGGCACCGCGCATGCACCGCGAGGCGACGCGCAAAAAGCATCATGTCGATCTGGTGCCGGACCTGTCGGGCATCGAGATCAACGAGGCCTTGTCGCGTGTATTGCGCATGCCGGTGGTCGGCTCCAAGTCGTTCCTGATCACCATCGGCGATCGCAGCGTCGGTGGCCTGTGCTCGCGCGACCCGATGGTTGGCCCGTGGCAGGTGCCGGTGGCCGATTGCGCGGTCACGTTGGTCGATTTCGAGGGCTATGCCGGCGAGGCCATGGCCATGGCCGAGCGTGCGCCGGTGGCCCTGATTTCCAGCGACGCGGCTGCACGCCTGGCCGTGGGCGAAACCATCACCAACCTGGCCGCCGCGCCGATTGCCGAGTTGTCGGACATCCGCATGTCGGCCAACTGGATGGCCGCCGTCAATCACGAAGGCGAGGGTGCGGCGCTGTACGACGCGGTCCTGGCCGTGGGCATGGATCTGTGTCCGAAGCTCGGCATCTCCATACCGGTCGGCAAGGACTCGATGTCCATGCAGACGGTGTGGCACGACGAGGACGTCGGCGAACAACACACGGTGGCGCCGGTCTCGCTGGTCACCACCGGCTTTGCGCGCGTCACCGACGCACGCCGCACGCTGACGCCGCAATTGCGTCTGGACTGTGGCGATTCCGATTTGTGGCTGCTGGATCTGGGCGGCAACCGCAACCGCCTTGGCGGCAGTGCGCTGACGCAGGCCTACAACCGCAGTGGCGGTTTGCCGCCGACGCTGGAAGATCCGGAGCAGCTGAAGGCGTTCTTCAACTTCATCCGCGATGCGCGCGAGGCCGACACCATCAAGGCCTATCACGACCGCTCCGACGGTGGCGCCATCGTCACCCTGCTGGAAATGGCTTTCGCCGGACACTGCGGCCTGGAGCTGCAACTGGAAGGCTGGGCCGATGCCACCTTGCGCGCACTGTTCAGCGAAGAACTCGGTGCCGTGGTGCAGGTGGCTCAAAGTGATCACGAGGCGTTCGCCGCGTTGCTGGAAACGCACGGACTGACCGCCTGCGCCCGACGTGTCGGCCAGCCGCGCAAGAAGCTCGGCATCAAGCTGTACATGGGCACCGACGTGCTGGCCAAGTGGCGTTGGCAGGATCTGATTGGCGCCTGGAGCGAAACCAGTCACGCCATGCAGCAGCGCCGCGACAACCCGGCCAGCGCCGACGCCGAACTGACCTGGCGCATGGCCGACGACGATCCCGGCATCAGCCCGTCGCTGAGCTTCGATCCGTCCGGCGACGTTGCCGCCCCGTACATCGTGCGCGGTGTGCGTCCGCGCGTGGCGGTGCTGCGCGAGCAGGGCGTCAACGGTCAGGTCGAAATGGCCGCCGCGTTCACGCGCGCCGGGTTCGACGCCGTCGACGTGCACATGAGCGATCTGGCTGCCGGACGCATGCGGCTGGACGACTTCGCCGGCATGGCGGCCTGCGGCGGCTTTTCCTACGGCGACGTGCTCGGTGCCGGTTGCGGCTGGGCCACGGCAATCCTCCACAACGCCGGCCTGCGCGACCAGTTCGAGCGTTTTTTCGCCGACGATGCGCGCTTTGCACTCGGTGTGTGCAATGGTTGCCAGATGTTGTCGCAGCTCAAGGGCATCATCCCTGGCGCACAACACTGGCCGCAGTTCCTGCGCAACGTGTCCGAGCAATACGAGGCGCGCCTGGCCACGCTGGAAGTGATCGACTCGCCCAGCATCCTGCTCAGGGGCATGACCGGCTCGCGCATCCCGGTGGTGGTTGCCCACGGCGAAGGCCAGGCGTACTTCGACAACCAGTGCAGCCCGGCCAAAAGCCAGGCCTGCCTGCGCTACGTCGACAACCGCGGTCGCCCGACCGAGGATTTCCCGCTCAACCCCAACGGCTCGCCCGGCGGTCTGACCGGCTTCACCGCCGCCGGCGGTCGCGTCACCATCATGATGCCGCACCCCGAGCGCGTGTACCGCAGCGTGCAGATGAGCTGGCATCCGGAGCAGTGGGGCGAGGATTCCCCGTGGCTGCGCATCTTCCGCAACGCGCGCGCGTGGGTCGGTTGACGCCTTGGCCGCTTGATTCGTGTAGGAGCGGCGGAAGCCGCGATCGGCAATGCAGCAAGGTATCGACTTTTCGGGCACGCCCAATCGCGGCTTCCGCCGCTCCTACGGGTAATACGCGTTGAGGTAGATTGATTGGCATGGATGTGACTGTCCTCATCGTTGCCGCCGACAGCGGCCCGTCGCTGGCCGACTGTGTGCGCCGCGCGTTGGCCAGTCCGGCCGTGCGCGAGGTGCTGGTGCTGGACAACGCTTCCAGCGACGGCATGCCCGAAGCACTTGAACGCGAACACGCAGCCGATGCGCGTGTCACGGTCATTCACAATGGCTCCAACCTCGGTTTCGGTGCCGCCATGAACCGCGGCGCGGCCTTGGCACAAGGCGACACCTTGCTGCTGCTCAACCCCGACTGCCTGCTGGAGCAGGGCGATGTTTCGGCCATGCTGGAGACGCTTCAATCGGAACCGCAAGCCGGTCTGATCGGCGCCGTGGTCTGCGACGCCGAAGGTCTACACGATCCCGCATCACGCCGCCGCGATCCGTTGCTGGCGCGCTCCCTGCACACCTTGTGGAGCCGCATCACCGGACGCGTCGATGACGCCGGCGTCGAAGTGACCGGCCCGATGCCGGAAGGCGTCGAGGAAGAAGAAGCGATCTCCGGCGCATTGATGCTGTTGCCGCGCGACGTCTTCGACACGATCGGCGGCTTTGACGAAGCCTATTTCCTGCACTGCGAAGACATCGACCTGTGCCGCCGCGTGCGCGATGCGGGCTTTCGCGTGCTGCTGGACGGCCGCGTGCGCGTGCTGCACGGCAAGGGCGGCTCCAGCAACCACCGCCCGATCTTCGTCAGCCGCCACAAACACCGCGGCATGTGGCGCTGGTTCCGCAAGTTCGATCCCGCTGCGCGCAATCCGCTGGTTGCCGCCATGGTCTGGTGCGGGATCTGGCTGCATTTTGGTATCAGTGTGGTGCGTGGTCGATTCCAAAGCCGTGCATGATGCCGGTCACGTTGGCCACATGTCATGCCCTGTCAGTGCCGGATGCCGCAATCGGTGATCAACCGCCTGTTTTCCATTCCGGCCGTGCCGGGATTACACTCGTGATGGCTATTCAAACGGAGTGTCGTCATGCGCCAATCGGCCTCGTTTACTGTCGCCATCGCTGCAGCCATTACGCTGACCCTCGGTGCTCCTTCCGCTTTCGCGTCCCCGCAGCAATGGAAGGACATGCTCGAGAAGGCAGTGGATGCGTCGCCGGATTCGCATGCGCTTGCCGACAGCGAGGTGGCCAGCGGTCTCAAGGAGGCGCTGGCTCATGGTGTCACCCACGCCATCAAGACGCTGGGACGCAAGGGCGGATTTTCGGACAATGCCAAGGTGCGCATCCCGTTGCCGGACACGCTGCGCCAAGTCGGCAAATTGGCACGCATGGCGGGGCAGGGCGACAAGGTCGACGCGTTCAAGCTGAGCCTCAATCGCGCGGCCGAGAAGGCCGTCCCGCAGGTGGCCGACATCCTCGGTGAAGCGGTGCGCAAGATGACCATCAAGGATGCGCAGCAGATCCTGACCGGTGGCGATCATGCCGCCACCGACTATTTTCGGCGTGTGGCCGGCAAGCAGCTGACCACGCGCATCGAGCCGATTGTCAGCAAGGCGACCGACAGCGTCGGTGTCACGCGCAAATACAAGGCGCTGGTTTCCGACTCTTCGGACGGCGCCCTCGGTGGTGTCCTGTCACAGTTGGGTGGCGACTCCGGCCACGGCTCGCTGAGCCTTGACGACTATGTCACCGACAAGGCCATCGATGGCCTGTTTGCGGAGATCGCGCAGCAGGAGAAGGCTATTCGCGAGAATCCGGCCGCGCGCACGACCGACTTGCTGAAGAAGGTGTTCTCGCACCAGTAGACCGGATGGATCGGCCTTGCGGAGGTATCGATGGAAGCGCCGCGCGAGTCAAGACAACTGGGCGATGCCGAGATCGGCGCACTGGCTCACATGTACCGGGCCGAGATCTATCGCTCCACGGTCTGGCGCACACGCCTGGACACGACCACCAACTGGGCCGTCGTCACGCTCGGCATCGCGCTGTCGATCGCGTTCGCGGCACCGGATGCCTCGCCGCTGCCGTTGCTCCTGGTCGGCATCCTGATGTTGTTCTTCCTCATGCTCGAGGCCCGGCGCTACCGTTACTTCAACGTCTGGCGGGCGCGTTGCCGGTGGCTGGAGGTCAACATGTTCGCCCGGTTGCTGGACGGGGGCGAGCCGCGCATGGATGGCTGGGAGAAGCGCATGGCCGACGACTATCGCCGGCCCCAATATCACGTGAGTTCGTTGGTGGCAGTGGCTCGCCGCATTCGCCGCAACTACCTCTGGATTCTCGGCATCCAGACGGCGGCCTACGTCGGCAAGCTGATCGTGCATCCGACTCCCGCGCAGTCCGTGGATGAGTTCGTCGAGCGTGCCGCGATCGGTCCGATGCCGGGTGCGGCCGTGCTTGCCATCGGCGTCATCTACGTTCTCGCGTGGATGGGTTTGGCCATATGGAGTTGGCGAAGCGATGCCTTGCGTGCCAGACATCGACAGGGCCGCAGTGGCATGGGATAGGCGACGCAGCTTGTGCGCGGCCGATCCTGTTTTGTCGCGATCATTTTCTGACGCACTGAAATCACCCGGAAGCGTTTCGCGGTGCAGAAGCTGAATGAAGCACTTCGAGTTTTGTTGTGCGTACCGTGAGCCACGTTTCCCGTCTTATACTGCCTGCATGATCCGCGACATCCTCAAGATGGGCGATGCGCGATTACTGCGCATTGCGCCGCCCGTGCCCGAGTCCATGTTCGGCAGCGCAGAAATGGAAGCGCTGGTGGTCGACATGTTCGACACCATGGCGCATGCCGGCGGTGTCGGCCTGGCTGCGCCGCAGATTGGCGTCGATTTGCAGCTGGTGATTTTCGGCTTCGACGAAAACGAGCGTTATCCCGAGGCGCCATCGGTGCCGCGCACCGTACTGGTCAATCCGGTTGTCACGCCATTGTCCAAAGACATGGAAGAGGGCTGGGAAGGGTGCTTGTCGGTGCCGGGATTGCGCGGTGCGGTGAGCCGTTTCAGCATGATTCGATATACCGGCCTGGATCCGGCGGGCGAGCCGATTGATCGTCATGCCGAGGGGTTCCACGCGCGCGTGGTGCAGCACGAGTGCGACCACTTGATTGGCCGTCTGTATCCCTCGCGCATCACCGATTTCAACAAGTTCGGTTACACCGAGGTGCTGTTTCCGCAATTGGCACCTGAAGCGGAGTAGGTCGGGCACTGCCCGACATTCGCTACATTTTGGCCGGGAAGCGCGCGGTCAGCGTTTTGACGCTGCCAGGCGTTGCCGATGCAGGTTGATGTCCTTGCGCAGGGTTTGCGCGGCCTCGCGGGCGGCGTCGGCGTAGTTCTCGCCGGATGAGGCGTAGAGGATGGCGCGCGAGGAGCTGATGATCAGGCCGGCGCCGTCCGCGGCCATGCCGTGTTTGAGCACGGCTTCGACGTCGCCGCCCTGGGCGCCGATGCCGGGAACCAGCAATGGCATGTCGCCGACAAGCTCGCGCACTTTGCCCAGTTCCTCGGGGTACGTGGCGCCGGTGACGAGGGCGCAGTTGTGGTGGCTGTTCCAGCGTTGGGCGATGGTTTCAGCCACGCGCAGGTACAGCGGCTGGCCGTCGCAATCAAGGTTCTGGAAATCCGCGCCGCCGGGGTTGGAGGTGCGGCAAAGCAGGATCACGCCCTTGTCGGCGCGATCCAGGAAAGGACGGATGGAATCGTGGCCGAGATAAGGGTTGGCGGTGACGGCGTCGGCCCGATAGCGGTCGAAGGCTTCGTTGGCGTAGTGCTCGGCGGTGGAGCCGATGTCGCCGCGTTTGGCGTCGAGGATGACCGGGATGCCGGGGTGCTTGTCGTGGATGTGGGCGATCAGGCGCTCGAGCGCGTCTTCGGCGCCTTGGGCGGCGAAGTGGGCGATCTGGGGTTTGAAGGCGCACACGAGGTCGGCGGTGGCGTCGGCGATGGCGGCGCAGAAGGTGAAGATGGCGTCGTCGTCGTCTTGCAGCGCTTCGGGGAAGCGTTTCGGGTCGGGATCGAGGCCGACGCAGACCAGGGAGTCGTTGTTTTGCCAGGCTTGTTGCAGTTGCTGCATGAAGCTCATCGTTTTCTCCCGGTCGTGTGCGTGGTTGTGGTTTGAGGCATGGGTTTCGCTCCCCTGCGGGGCGCGAGTTCATTTCTCTTGCTTGCCCAAGAGAAACGAACCAAAGAGAAGGCACCCCTGCCGGTACGCCCTTCGGGTTCGCTACCGGCTTCCGGGGGTTCGCTGACGGGCCATCCCTGGCCCGGCAGCGAACTGGCCGACTTCCTGTCGGCCACCCTTGCGGGCCTTGTCCTCCAGCCGTCCGCCGTACCTCAAGGGGGGGGGCAGCAGCGCGTTGCGCTGCCCGCTCCGCGTGTGATGAGGCTGAAGGCGAGGGCGGTGGCCAATGCTTGTCGCCGCATTTCGCCCCTCGTCCCCAGCCCCTCGTCCCCGGCTTTTGTTACTTCAACGCCTTGTAACGCAGTCGATGCGGCCCCGCATCATCGCCCAGCCGCCGCTTCTTGTCTTCCTCGTACTCGCGATAGTTGCCCTGGAAAAATTCCACGTGCGAGTCGCCTTCGAAGGCCAGGATGTGGGTGGCGATGCGATCGAGGAACCAGCGGTCATGGCTGATCACGAAGGCGTTGCCGGGAAATTCCAGCAGCGCGTCTTCGAGCGCGCGCAGGGTTTCCACGTCCAGATCGTTGGAGGGCTCATCGAGCAGCAACACGTTGCCGCCTTGCAGCAGGGTCTTGGCCAGGTGCAGGCGACCGCGTTCGCCGCCGGACAGGCTCTTGACCATTTTCTGCTGGTCCTTGCCCTTGAAGTTGAAGCGGCCGATGTAGGCGCGCGACTGGATCTCGATGCCGTTGATGTTGAGGATGTCCGAGCCGCCGGAGACCTCCTGGAACACGTTGTGGTCGCCTTCGAGCGTGTCGCGGCTCTGGTCGACGTAGGCCAGCTGCACGGTCGGGCCGGTGTTGATTTCGCCCGAGTCCGGCTTTTCCATGCCCATCAGCATCTTGAACAGCGTCGACTTGCCGGCGCCGTTGGGGCCGATGATGCCGATCAGCGCGCCCGGCGGCACGATGAATGACAGGTCGTCGATCAGCAGGCGGTCGCCGAAGGATTTGTTGACGTTCTTGAACTCGATCACCGAGGTGCCCAGGCGCTCGCCCGGCGGGATGAAGATCTCGTTGGTTTCATTGCGACGCTGGTAATCGACCGACTGCAATTCTTCCAGGCGCTTCATGCGTGCCTTGCCCTTGGACTGGCCGCCCTTGGCGTTCTTGCGCGACCACTCCAGTTCCTTGGCGATGGCTTTCTGGCGCGATTTCTCGGAGCGCTCCTCCTGCTTGAGGCGCTCTTCCTTCTGTTCCAGCCACTGGGTGTAGTTGCCCTTCCACGGAATGCCGCGGCCGCGATCGAGTTCGAAAATCCACTCGGCGGCGTTGTCGAGAAAATAACGGTCATGGGTGACGGCGATGACGGTGCCGGTATAACGATGCAGGAACTCTTCCAGCCATTCGACGGATTCGGCGTCCAGGTGGTTGGTCGGCTCATCGAGCAGCAGCATGTCGGGCTTGGACAGCAGCAGGCGGCATAGCGCCACGCGGCGTTTCTCACCACCGGAGAGCTTGCCGACGATGGCATCCCAGGCCGGGATGCGCAGGGCGTCGGCTGCC
>DASSKC010000018.1:0-3685 GCA_035690885.1 Oleiagrimonas sp.
TCGGCCGCGCCTTCTACTGCACGGCCATCGACCACCACATCGTCATTCTGCACGCATGCATCAAGAAAACCCGGCGCACGCCACCCCAAGAACTGGACACGGCCCGCAAACGACTGAAACAGGTCAAATCATGAATACCGATCGCTACAATCCCATCCCCTTCGACGTGGATGCCACCCACGAACGTTGGATGAAACAGCCCGACTACGCGGAAGCTTATGCAGCCCTGGATGACGAATTCACGGCCTTGCGAGAGCTTCTCGCCGCCCGCAAACACGCCGGCCTCACACAAAGCCAAGTGGCCGAACGCATGGGTATTGCACAAGCCAGCGTAGCCAGACTGGAATCCAGCGCCGGCAACCGCAAGCACGCGCCATCTCTGGCTACCCTGCGCCGCTATGCCGATGCGGTGGGATGTGACCTTCATCTGACGCTGAACCCGAAAGACACAAAGCCTGCCGACCGAGCTTGATCTTCAACATCGACAGATGGCGATGAAGATGAGCCGTGCCGGAGTAACCGTGCTATCGACAGTCTCTTTGTGATATCGATCATGTACTTGATTAATGCCAATGTCATCAGCGAGGCGCGCAAGGGGCCGTACGTGCCGCACGAAGACGGACATCTGATCCGCATCACGTGAAGACCGGCTTGTTTCGTCAGTGGATACCGAGGCCGCTGATCGTGCCCAGTGCGGTGCCATCGAAGCCGGCCAGGTCGGCGAAGCGGCAGCCGCGTTCGGTGTAGGCCTTGAACTGGTCGAAGCTGGGGGCGCCGGGTGACAGGATGACCAGGCCGTTGCGTCGCGTGAGCTGGCGTGCCTGCTTGATGGCCGATTCCAGGTTGTCGGTTTCGGCCAGTGGGATGTTGGCGGCGTGTTCGCGCAGTGCCGTGGCGATGCGCGCGCCGTTGGCGCCCTGGGTGATGAGGTGCAGGTCGGGCCAGCCGGCGGCGAAGCGTGCAAAGTCCGTCCAGTCGAGGCCGCGGTCGTGGCCGCCGAGGATCAGCGTGACCGGCTGGCCGCGGAAACTTTCGAGTGCGGCGCGGCTGGCAGCGGGTGTGGTGCTGATCGAATCGTTGATCCAGCGCACGCCGTTGCGCTCGCCCAGGTATTGCAGGCGATGCGGCAAGGGGTTGAAATTGTCGAGCGCCTGCGCGGCTGTGCGTGCGTGTTGCTCATCGAAGGCGTTTGCCGCTTCCAGAGCGGTCAGTGTCGCGCAGGCGTTGCGCGCGTTGTGTGTGCCGGGTACGTGCAGGTGCGTGGTCAGGGCTGGCACGATGACGTCGTGAACACGGCAAAGGTCGTTGCCGTGCAGATGCCAGCCGTCGGGCGCGTCGAACAGGTGCCGCGCGGGATGTGAGGCGGTGCGTGCCAGCAGTTCGTCGTGTCCGGCATCGACCACCAGGGTGTGCGCGGCTGCGGCCAGCTTCAGTTTGTCGCTGAAATAGCGCTCGCGCGAGCCGTGCCAGTCCAGGTGTTCTTCGTACAGGTTGAGGACCACGCCGACCGTGAGCGGTCCCGCCTCGCCGGTCTGGAAGCTGGACAGCTCGACGATCCACAGGTCGGCCTGTTGTCCTTCCAGCTCCAGCAGCGGCAAGCCGATGTTGCCGGCCAGTGCGGTGCGCACGCCGAGCGCGCGAGCGACATGTGCAGTGATCGCGGCGGTCGTGCTCTTGCCCTTGGTGCCGGTGATGCCGATCACGCGTGCGTCCGGGTTTTCGCCAAACCACAACGCAGTGCCGGAGGTGAATACCGTGCCGCGAGCCTGCGCGGCGATCACTTCCGGTTTGTAGATGGAGATGCCCGGCGATTTGATGACGTAATCGAACGCCGCCAAGGCGTCGGCGTCCGGCGCGTCGGTGCACACCTGCACGCCTGCCGGCAGGGTGTCGTCGGCAACCTCCGCGGCGCGGCAAAACAGCGTCAGCGGCTGCCCCGGCAAATGCCTGAGCAGTGCACCCAAGGCAGCGCGGCCTTCGCGGCCGTAGCCCCAGACGGCGACGCGTCGGTCTTCAAGCGTGGCGAATTTCATCGAGCGCCTTGAGCAGCCGGGATGGCACGCGATGCTCCTTCGATGGCGTCAGCCACGGAGCGATGTCCAGCTCGGCGGCGTCCAGTTGCGGGCGGATTTCGCGGTTGAAACGTCGCACCAGCGCGTCTTCGCGCCACTCCGCACGCTCGCCGAGCGTGGCCATGGCGGCGCGGGCCTCGGCGCCCTCGCCCACGCATTCGAACGGCTTGTGATCCTTGTATTCGAGCAAGGCGTCGAAACCCGAGGCCAGGCTTTCGCGATCGAGCAGATTGTTGCCGAAGATCGAAAGCAGTTTCGGCTTGGGCAGGAATGGGGCCAGCGCCAGGAACACGAAGTGGCATTTGGGACACTGTCCACACCAGTGATCGGACGGCTTGGGGCCGCGGATGCGGAAGTTGCGGTTGCAGCTGGAAAACACGTCGCTGTACTCGCCGCCCAGGCGCGCGAACGCGGCAGTGACGGCCAGCTCGGAATATGGCCGCAGCAGCGAGCAATAATCCAGATCGGTGGCCACGTGCGTGTGCAGGTACTCGCCCAGCGCGCGCTCGAAATCGAGGCTCTTGCTCCACTGGTGGTTGACCTGCCCGCCTTCGTATTCCAGCGTCGCGGCGGACGCGGAGCGCTCGTTGGCAAAGGTGATGGTGTCAAACCCGTACAGCAAGGCGGCCAGCACCAGGATGCAGGAATTGATGGCGGTGACCGGCACGTGGCCGTTGTAGGCACCGATGCGATTGTATTCAAGCAATACATCGGGCAACTCGCGGCCGACGTTGAGCATCGGCAAGCCGGTGCGCTCGGCACACGCGGCAATCAGCGGCGAGTGCCCGACCCAGATCACGGTGCCGTCGAGCCCGGCGCGCTTGATCGCCTCGATCGCTACCAGCGAATCCTTGCCGCCGCCGATGGGAATCAATGTGTGCTGCGGCAAATCGGCGGACGCTGCTGGCGGTGCATCGTCGTCGCGACGCGGAAAGTGGATGCGGTCGCGCAGCTCCAGCGCGTTGCGATAGGCAAACTCGGCCAGACCATGCCGATACAGCTCGCCCATGAATGCGGCCGTGGCCGCATCCGGCGCGTCGCCGTCGAACTCGATGCGTGGCGGCACGCCCGCCTTGTAGTAGCTGACACCGGCGACCAGATGCAGCAAGTCCAGTGCCGCGGCAAACGCGTCGGCACGCTCGGCCGGCACGTCCGGCGCATCGGGAAAGCGGATGCGTTCGATCAGCTCGGGGCCGTCATCGAACGCGTACACCAGCTCGGCCACGCCATCGGCGTAGCGGTGGCGGACGAAGCGGAAGGCCTGCGCCTGGCGGGGGTCTTTCAGTGGTGCGTTCATTCGATCACGATTTCGTCGGCGGCATCGCGCAGATTGTAATGGGAAGCCATGGACGCGCCGTAGGCACCGGCCTCGGCCAGCAAAACCACGTCGCCTTCTTGTGAGGTGGGCATGCGACGATCCGATCCCAATACATCGCCGGACTCGCAGATCGGGCCGACCACCTGAT
This sequence comes from Oleiagrimonas sp., assembly GCA_035690885.1. Lineage (GTDB taxonomy): Bacteria > Pseudomonadota > Gammaproteobacteria > Xanthomonadales > Rhodanobacteraceae > Oleiagrimonas. The sequence continues at coordinate 3,539 of DASSKC010000018.1, forward strand.
ACAGGGCACCCGGTGCGTCGTCCAGGCGGCTCAGGTTGACGATGTGGTGCCAGGCGTCATACAGCGTCGGCCGGATCATGTTGTGCATGCCCGCGTCCACGCCCAGATAATGCTGCGAGCCCTTGCGCTTGAGCTGGGTGACGCGCG
>DASSKC010000019.1:0-3893 GCA_035690885.1 Oleiagrimonas sp.
ATCAGCGGCACCGCCGCCTCGGCGTCGGTCTCGCACGCCGGTCGAATTGTCAGCGCCATGCAGCGTCCCCTCGTTCCGCGTCGGGAGCATCGTGCCGCACACCGCCCCCGCCCGGAAGGGCAACAATGGCCACGCCGCGCCCGTCATGCCCCCCCTCGCCGGGGCGCCATGGCATGCTATGCAGTCCATGCCCGGTCTGATCTCCGAACGCTTCATCAGCGAACTGCTGGCCCGCGTCGACATTGTCGATGTGGTCGAGCGGCGCGTGCCGATGAAAAAGGCCGGCCACGAGTGGACCGCCTGCTGCCCGTTCCACAACGAGCGCACGCCCTCGTTCACGGTCAGCCCGCAAAAGCAGTTCTACCACTGCTTCGGCTGCGGCGCGCACGGCAGCGCGATCGGCTTCTTGATGGAATACGAGCATCTGGAGTTCCAGGATGCGGTGGAAGAGCTGGCCCAGAGCGCCGGCCTGACGGTGGAGTACGAAGGCGGCCGCGATCGCGCGCCGCGCCGCGACCTGACCGATCACTTCACCCTGCTCGACCAGGCGGCCAGCTGGTACCAGAAGCAACTGCAAGACAGCGACACGGCGCAGGACTACTGCCGCCAGCGCGGCCTGGATGCCGACATCATCGAGCGCTTCCGCATCGGCTGGGCGCCGCCCGGCTGGGACGGCCTGCGCGCGCAGCTGGGCACCTCCGGCGAGCACCTCAAGCAGCTCGAACAGGCCGGCATGCTCTCCACCGGTCAGCGCGGCAAGACCTACGACCGCTTCCGCGAGCGGGTGATGTTTCCGATCATGGACCGACGCGGGCGCGTGATCGCTTTCGGCGGCCGCGTATTGTCGTCGGAGCAGTCACCCAAATACCTCAATTCGCCCGAGACGCCGCTGTTCCACAAGGGCCGCGAATTGTTCGGCCTGTGGCAGGCACGCCAGGCCAACAGCAAGCTCGAACGCCTGATCGTGGTCGAGGGCTACATGGACGCCATCGCCTTGCATCAGGCCGGCCTGCCCATCGCCGTGGCCACGCTGGGCACGGCGACCACGCCCGAGCACGCCGAGCGCCTGTTTCGCAGCGCACCGTCGGTAGTGTTCTGTTTCGACGGCGACCGTGCCGGCCGCGCCGCCGCCTGGAAGGCACTGGAAGCGTCCTTGCCGAGCCTGCGCGACGGGCGTCAGGCCAACTTCCTGTTTCTGCCCGACGGCGAAGACCCGGATTCGCTGGTGCGCGCCGAAGGTCTGGATGGCTTCAACGCGCGCATGGCGCAAGCTACGCCACTGTCGGACTACCTGTTCGACAACGTGGCCGCCGACATCGACACGCACAGCCTGGATGGCCGCGCCCGGCTGGCCGAGCAGGCGCGGCCGCTGATCGCGCGCCTGCCCGACGGCGCGTTTCGCGAGCTGATGGGGCAGGAGCTGGAGAAGCGCACCGGTGCCGCGCTCGGTCGCAGCGCACCGGCCGCACGCGCCGCCCCACGCCACAATCATGGCCAGTCCCCCAGCCTGGTGCGCCAAGCCGTCACCGTGTTGCTCACGCAACCGTCGGTGGCGGACGATCTGCAAGCCCCCTACCCGTTTGCCGATCTGGACAAGCCCGGCGTGCCGCTGCTGGTGCAGATGGTGGATGTGGTTCGCGCCCATCCCGGCCTCAGCACCGCGGCTTTGCTGGAACATTTCCGCGATCGCCCCGAGCACGGCTTTCTGGCCAAGCTCGCCGCCACGTCGCTACCGGCAAACCTCGACCTCAACCACGAATTCCATGGCGCACTGACGCAGATGCAACGCCAGGTCGGCGAGCAGCGCATCGGTGCCTTGCTGGCACGCCAATCGACCGGCGGCCTCGATGAGGCGGGCAAGGCGGAGCTGCGCGAGCTGCTGCGCGCCAAGGCAGGCGGCTGGTAGGAGCCGCACAGGGTGCGCTCCTACACGCGTCAGGGTACCGGGTACGCCCACGGGTGCCAGATACCCGTGCACGTGCCAGGGTACCGGGTACACTTATGGGCCCGAGATCCGGCCACCATGCGGGGTTTCTACGCCCATAAGTGTACCCGGTACCCCGCTTCGCCCCGGCACCCCGCTCCGTCTCCCGGCACCCCGCTTCGCAATGCTCGCATGAACGCTTTTCCCGTCATCCATCTCGCCACCGAACGCCGTCCCGGCCATCCGTGGATCTGGTCTTCGCAGGTGCGCAAGCCGGCACCCAAACTGCCACCGGGCAGCGTGGTCGACATCGTCGACGCCAAGGGGCGCTTCGTGGGCCGCGGATTCTGGAATGGCCACGCGCGCATCGCCTTGCGCGTATTGACCACCGATCCGGATGCGTCTGTCGATTCCGACTTCATCCGTGCGCGTCTGGCGCGGGCGGTGGCGTTGCGGCGTGAAGTGCTTGATCTGGACGCCACCAGCGATGCCTGGCGAGTGGTCAACAGCGAGGGTGACAACCTGTCCGGTCTGGTGGTCGACCGCTATGCCGACACGCTGGTGGTGGAGTATTTCGCCGCCGGCATGTGGCGTCTGCGCGAGGACATTCATGCCGCGCTGCTTGAACATTTCCCGGGCGCGTCGATCTACGCCTTTGCCGAGCAGCACGTGCAAAAGCAGGAATCGTTCGACTGCCACGCCAGCGAACCGCCGGCACCGATGCGCGTCCACGAACACGGGCTGAGCTTTCATGCCGCGCCGGGCAGCGGCCACAAGACCGGCTTCTTCGCCGACCAGCGCGACAACCGCCATCGCTTCGCGCAGCTGGCCAAGGGCCGGCGCGTGCTCGACCTGTGCTGCAATGCCGGCGGTTTTGCGATCCACGCAATGGCTGCCGGCGCACGCGAGGCGATCGGTGTCGATGCCGACGACGGCATTCTCGACATCGCCCGCGCCAATGCCCGCGCCAATGACATGAGCGTGGATTTTCAGCACGCCGACGTGTTCGACTGGTTGCACGCCGCGCGCGATCGCGGCGAGCGCTTCGATGCCATCGTGCTGGACCCACCCAAATTGACGCGCAACCGCCGCGAGCTGACGCGTACGCTGAAAAAGTACTTCGCCATGAACCGTCTGGCGCTGGATGTGCTGGCCCCCGACGGTCTGCTGCTGAGCTGTTCTTGCACGGGACTGGTGCGACCGGAAGATTTTCTCGACACGCTGCGCCGGGTCGCCCTCAACGCCGGTCGCGAGATCCAGTTCCTGCACATCGGCGGTGCCGGCGCCGACCATCCGGTGTCGGCGGTGGTGCCGGAAGGACGTTACCTCAAGGCGGTGTTCTGCCGCGTGGCGTGAACGCCGGCCGCCATTGCGTCAAGCTACCGCGGCCGGCACCTCCACAAGACAGTCCAGCCACTGTCCGAGCACGGCTTCGGCCGCTCGCGGCAGACTGGCATGCAGCGCTTGTGCCTTTTCGCGCAATGCGCCGGGCGCCACGCCGGCACCCGCCAATTCACTGGCATGGCCGACCAGCCAGCGCTCGATCTGGCGCGGGTCGGCCTCCAGATGGCATTGCAATGCCAGTACGTTGGCACCCACGCTGAAAGCCTGATTGGCGCAGGCATCGGTCGCGGCCAGGCGCGTGGCGTGCTCGGGCAACTCGAACATGTCGCCATGCCAATGCAACACCGGCACATCGCCCAAGGCCGCCAACGGCGAGGCTTCACCGGCGGCCGTGAGCGTCACCGGCGCAAACCCGATTTCCTTGTCGGCCATGGCGTACACCGCGGCACCCAGCGCACGTGCAATCAATTGCGCGCCAAGGCAGATGCCGAGCAGCGGACGTTGCGCCTCCAGCCGCTGGCGCACCAGAGCCAGCTCGCGCGCGATCAACGGGTAGGCGGCTTCGTCGAATGCGCCGATGGGGCCACCGAGCACCACCAGCAGGTCCGCATCGGCCAGCAGCGGA
>DASSKC010000020.1:0-4290 GCA_035690885.1 Oleiagrimonas sp.
CGTGGGCGGATGTGGATCAGGTTGCTGCCCAACTCACGTTTTGCCTTTTCCAGTTCGTAATTTTTCTGCAGGTTCATCCAGCTTTGAGCATCGGTGCCGAAGTAGCGTGCCAGGCGCAAGGCCGTGTCGGCGCTGATGCCACGACGTTCACGCACGATGTCATTCACGCGAGCGGGGGTGACGTCGATGGCCTTGGCAAGCGCGGTACTGGACAGGCCGAGCGGCTGCATGAATTCCTCGCGAAGGATTTCACCGGGATGGATGGGGGGAAGCTTCCGGGTCATGTCGGATTCCTCAGTGGTAATCAACGATTTCGACATCCAGCGCATCACCGTCTTGCCAACGGAAGCAAACGCGGAACTGGTCGTTGATGCGGATGCTGTGTTGGCCTGCACGGTTGCCCTTGAGCGCTTTCAGTCGGTTGCCGGGCGGCACGCGCAGAAAGTCGAGTGTGGCGGCGGCGTGCAGTTGTGTGAGCTTGCGCCGGGCTGTTCGCGAACCTTCGCACACGATCGCCGTTGAACAGGGCTTGCGTGTATTTGTCCGCGAAGGTTTTGATCATGAGTGTATCGTATATCGGTATTCGATATATCGCAACTGTGTTTCGGCACCATGCGGGTTTCTTCATGGCTTTGCATGCGCCTTGGCGGGGGGTGCGTTGCGTGCCGTGTCGATTTCATGAACGTGGGCGACGTGGCGTCATGTGTTCGTCGGGTATAGTGGCCAGCCGAAACGACATGTCCGTCCGCCACGCACAAGCGTGTTTGCAAGCAGGTTTGCGCGTGTGCACCGGCAGCCGGGATGCCGAGGCGAACTTTCCCGGGGCGGGACATGTCCGATCGGTCAGGCGCCTGGCCCTTGAAGGCGGGCGCGATTCCGGTCCTGCGCAACGTGCGCGATTTTGTTTGATGTCGGAGCATCCATGCGGTCCATCAGCTTGGCAATCCACGTGGCATCAGGTCGGGGGCGACGATGATTGCATCGCGTCACCGTCGGCGTTGGCCGTGGGTGCTTGTCATCGTGCTGGTATTGCTGGCAGCGATGGTGTGGTGGTTTCCGGCGCGCTGGGCCTGGCAGTTCGTGCGCGGCGACTATCCCGCGGTGCGCGTGGGCGACATCGAGGGCAGCGTGTGGCACGGGCAGGCCGATCACGTGAGGGTGGCCGGTCAGTCGCTGGGCACGCTGCAGTGGACGCTGGGGCGTTCGGCGTTGTTGGGCGACCTGCACGGCGACGTGGATTTGCGCGGTGCCGGCGTGATGGCCAACGGTCATATCGCGCGCGATGGCAATGGCGCTATCGTCATTGACGATGCGCATTTCAAAGTGCCGATGGAACGCCTGAAAGTGTTGTGGCCCAATGGTGCCGACTTGCTCGGCCAGTTGCGGGGCGATGTGGACCGTGCCCGTCTGGTCGATGGTTGGCCGGTGCAGTTGCGCGCACACGTGCGCTGGCACGATGCCGGCATGGTCACGCACGGACGCACGGTGATGCTGGGCCAGTGGTTGTCGCGCTGGCGTGCATCCGGCAACGCGGCGATCACCGCGCGCTTGCATGATGATGGCAACGGACCATTGCGCTTGCGCGGGCGGCTGACGGTGACGCCACTGGGCTGGCGCATACGCGCCGATCTGGTACCAAGGCATGCCGGCATTGCGTTGCGACGCTGGCTGCGTGACATCGGCAAGCCCATGGCCGACGGCAGTGTGCGCATCGAGCGCCACGGTGGTTTGATGACAGGAACAGCATGGTGACGATTGACGATCAATGGCTGGATGCGGCGCTGGCCGTGGCACGCGAGGCGGCGGCGGCAGGCGCCGACGCCATCGCCCGGCATCACCCGGATGCGGTGGATGTGGAGTACAAGGCCGATGCCAGCCCGGTCACGGTGGCCGACCGCGAGGCCGAGACCGCGATCCGTGGCGTCATTGCGCGGCATTATCCCGACCATGCCGTGTTCGGCGAAGAACAGGGGCGTGAAGGCGAGGGTGATTTCCTGTGGCTGGTCGATCCGCTGGACGGCACCAAGAGCTTCGTGCGCGGCACGCCGTTCTACTCCACCCAGATCGCGCTGATGCACAAGGGCGAGTTGCTGCTCGGCGTCTCGGCGGCGCCGCATTACGGCGAGACGTTGTGGGCGCGACGTGGTGGCGGCGCGTGGCGCAACGGCAAGCGCATTCATGTCGCCGACACCAAACGCGAGCGCGACGCGGTCCTGTCCGTCGGCAACATCCAGTCGCTGGCCGGCAATGCGCTGATGTGGCGCGAGCTGGGCGACCTGATCGGCGAGGTCAATCGCATTCGCGGCTACGGCGATTTTTGCCATTACCACCTGCTGGCGCGTGGCGCACTCGATATCGTGATCGAGTCGAACGTCAATATTCTCGACATTGCCGCGCTGGCGGTCATCGTGCGTGAGGCCGGTGGCGTGTTCACCGATCTGCACGGCATGCCGCTGTCGCTGGAAACGCGCAGCGTACTGGCGACCGTGCCGGAGCTTTACGATCCCGTCTGCTGGCGTTTCCAGTCAGAGACGGAGTGTTGCTGAGCGCTGCCTGACCGACCTTTCGCGGCGCCGGGCGCTACAATCACGGCATGCCCACGCCACCCAGAATCCTTGCCCGTCACAGCAACCGACAAAGCCGCTTCCTGCACACCGAACAGCTGGACCTGGAGTTCAGCAACGGCGTGCGGCGTACCTACGAGCGCATGCTCAACGCCGGCCACGGTGCGGTCATCATCGTGCCCATGCGCGACCATGACACCGTGTTGCTGATCCGCGAGTATGCCGCCGGTCTGCAACACTACGAGCTGGGCCTGCCCAAGGGGCGCCTGGATGCCGGTGAAAGCGCGACCGACGGTGGCAATCGCGAGCTGAAGGAAGAAGCCGGTTATGGTGCACGGCGTCTCGAAGCGCTGGGTCATCTTTCATTGGCGCCGGCCTACATGAGTCACGTCACCGATGTCGTGCTGGCGCGTGATCTTTACCCCGAACGCCTGCCCGGCGACGAACCCGAGGAGATGGAAGTGGTGCCCTGGAAACTGTCTGAACTGCACACCCTGATCGCGCGTGACGATGTCACCGAAGGCCGTACCATGGCTGCCCTGTTCATGGCGCGCGAGTATCTGGCCGGCCGCTACCAGGTGCCGGCATGAATCCGCCCGTCGACAACCTGCCGTCGCTGGAAGCGGTGTGCAAGCTCGCCGCCAAGGCCGCCGAGGCGATCATGCTGGTCTACGCGCGTGACGATTTCGATGTGCGTGAAAAGGACGACCATTCGCCCCTCACGGCCGCCGATCTGGCCTCGCACCGGGTCATCGTCGAGGGCTTGCGTGCGTTGACGCCGGAGATCCCGGTGCTGTCCGAAGAGTCGGCCGACATCGACTGGGACACGCGTCGGCAGTGGTCGCGCTACTGGCTGGTCGATCCGCTCGACGGGACCCGCGAGTTCCTCAAGCGCAACGGCGAGTTCACGGTCAACGTCGCGCTCATCGACAACCATGCCAGCGTCATGGGCGTGGTGCTGGTCCCCGTGACCGGCGACCTTTATGCCGCCAGCGTCAATCACGGTGCGTTCGTGCGCAAGCACGGTGCCGGCCAGACCACGTTGCGCACCCGCAAGCCGGCGGCGCCATTGGTTGTCGCGGGCAGCCGTTCGCACGCCAGCGAGCGCCAGTTGGCGCTGCTGTCGGGGCTGGGCGAGTACACCAAGATTCCGATGGGCTCGTCGCTCAAATTCTGCCTGATTGCCGACGGCCAGGCCGACCTGTACCTGCGTGCCGGCCCTACCTCCGAGTGGGACACGGCCGCCGCGCAATGCGTGCTCGAACAGGCTGGCGGTGCGGTGATGCAGCTCGATGGCGTGCCTCTGGCCTACAACACCAAGGCCTCGCTGCTCAATCCGGAATTCCTGGCCGTCGGCGACGCCACGCGTGACTGGCCCGGGCAATTGAGTTCCTGAACGCGATGAACGAGCAGGCCGGCAACAGTGCTCTGGACGGCGTGGCACGTGACTTGCCGCCGTGGCGCCATGCGCAAGAGCTGCAGCAGCGTGCCGCACGCAGCGGATTCACGTGGCCGGCCGTCGGCCCGGTGCTGGACAAGCTGGACGAGGAAGTGGGCGAGCTGCGCCAGGAGTCCGTTGCCGCCACCCCCGATCCCGAGCGCATCGAGGACGAATTGGGCGACGTGTTGTTCGTGCTGGTCAATCTGGCCCGGCACACCGGCGTCGATTACGCGCGCGCATTGCGCCGCGCCAATGCCAAGTTCGAGCGTCGTTTTCGTGCCATGG
>DASSKC010000021.1:0-9236 GCA_035690885.1 Oleiagrimonas sp.
GTGGCCGGCGCCAGATCGTAATGCGGTTCGTCATCGCCGGGCGGGTAATACTTGCGCAACCAGCCGCGCTCGTCCCCCGCCCAGTCGTTCAGATACGCCCGCGCCGGCTTGGGAAAAGCATCCTCGCCCAGTTGCTGGCGCAATGCGAACAGAAAGTCCTCCAGCCGCGAACCCAGCTCCGCCTCGGCCAGCGTGCGCTGATTGGGTGCGATGAAGCTGCGATGCAAAAACGCCGCCACCAACGGCCCGTGGTCGGCCGCCAGCAGCCGCCAGCCGGGATGTTGACGACGCAGCGCGATCAGCCAGTCGTAGTCCATGAAGCAAGAGCCGACAATGCAGAGCAGGGCATTGTAGTGTCACAGAGGCCTGTGGGGTGGACAAGCGGTTCCTGCTTGCCGCTTGTGTGGTTTGGGTTCTGCCGGGCCGTGGGGAGTACCGAGTGCTGTCGGCGCTGCACCTGCCAGAGAGTCTCGAAAACTGTCCAGTTATCCGTCATTCTTGCGCAGGCAGGATCGTGTAGACAGGGTGCCGGAACGAACAATGGCGAAGCCAATGGCTCGAAGGGCAGGTCGCAGGAGCGGACTGTCACCCAGTGTTCTTGCCGCCAATGGCTTGAAGGCACCAAGCCTCGACCTGCGCTTCGGAAGTTGTAACTGAATTATCTTTATTTATCATAATTTGATAAATACTGAAATGTCACTATAATTCCAGTATGGACCCTGTCAGAAACCCCTATACTCCAGGTGCCGGAACGCCTCCGCCCGAACTGGCCGGGCGCGGTGAGTTGCGCGAACAAGTCCGCATTGCGCTTGAACGCACACGCTTGGGACGCCCGGCAAAGAGCATCCTGATAGTGGGCTTGCGGGGTGTGGGCAAGACCGTGCTGCTGGACAAAATGCGTGATGATGCCGAAGCATCCGGTATCCAGACCTTGCGTATCGAGGCGCCGGAGGGGCGTTCACTGCCAAGCATCCTGGCCCCGGAATTGCGTCGTGCCTTGTTGCGGTTGTCGCGCAACGCGCAGGCAACCGAGTTTGCACAACGCGCACTGCGCGGCTTGGCTGGTTTCGTGGGCGCGCTGAAAGTGAAGTTTCAGGACATCGAGGTCGGACTGGATCTCGACCCCGAGCCGGGCTTGGCTGACAATGGCGATCTGGAATTGGATCTGCAGGACTTGCTTGAAGCGTCAGGCAAGGCCGCCAAGTGCGCGCAGACAGCCTTGGCGATCTTCATCGACGAGCTGCAGTACGTGGATGAAAAGGAGCTGGCCGCGCTGATCGTCGCGTTGCATCGCGCCGCACAGAGGCAGCTGCCTGTGGTCATGGTAGGTGCCGGATTGCCGCAGTTGCGCAAGCGTATGGGGCAAGCCAAATCGTACGCTGAGCGGCTGTTTGATTTTCCGGAGGTGGGGGCGCTTGAACCGCACGATGCACGGATTGCCATAGCCAAGCCGGCGGCAAGTGAATCGGTGGCCATCGACGAGGATGCACTCGAGCGTATCGTGAACGCCACACAGGGTTATCCGTATTTCTTGCAGGAATGGGGCAAGCACGCTTGGGAAGTGGCGGATGCCTCACCCATTACCTGCGACGACGTGAAACAGGGTTCGGTGACGGCCTTGGCTTCACTCGACCAGAGCTTTTTTTTGGTGCGCTTTGATCGCTTGACGCCCTCGGAAAAAGTGTATTTGCGCGCCATGGCCGAGCTTGGACCAGGGCCACATCGTTCCGGGGCGATTGCAGACTTGCTGCAGCGTGAAGTGACCGCTTTGGGACCAGTCCGGAGCCATCTTATTGGCAAGGGCATGGTTTGGAGTCCGAGTCATGGCGATACGGCTTTCACGGTTCCACTTTTTGACGAGTTCATGCGTCGCATCATGCCGGATGTCGACTGGAAATCGCCGTAACCGTGTATGACTGCATCGTGGATGCCTTAGCCGACAGCCTCGTCCGCTGATGAAGGCGCTGCATTAAAGGAAATGACCGAGTTTGTCCGGGCGCAATCCGAGTTGGGTTGCGCCATGGATGCCGTTGCGGCGTTGACTGGCAAGCTTGCCGTTTGATGCAATAAAAAGCCCACGCATGCACGGATTTGATCGGCATGTGATGGTGGCTACAGGTGGGCTCGAACCACCGACCTCGGCATTATGAGTGCCGCGCTCTAACCAGCTGAGCTATGTAGCCATGGCGCTTCGCGGGGTGACGCTGTCGTCGGCATTCACGCGAAGGCGCGCAAGTGTAGTCGGGCCGGCGCGCCGGTTCAAGTGCGCGTGCCTTGCCGTGGCGCGGCGGGGTGTGGCAGCATCGGGTCATTGACCGGATGTCGCGACGCGTGAGGCGGCGCGCTACGGTTGCGAGCGGCCCGCGAGGAGGCTGACGTGATTGATCCTGATGGATACCGCCCGAATGTGGGCATCGTGTTGCTCAACGAGGATGGGCAGTTGTTCTGGGCGCGTCGTGTGCATCGCGATGGCTGGCAGTTTCCGCAGGGCGGCATGAACAGCGACGAGACGCCGCTGGAGGCCATGTATCGCGAGCTGGAGGAGGAAACCGGCTTGCGCTCGGATCATGTCGAAGTGCTGGCCGAGACGCGTGGCTGGCTGCGTTATCGCTTGCCTTCGCGTTATGTGCGCCGGCATCAGCGGCCGCTGTGCATTGGCCAGAAGCAGGTGTGGTTTTTGCTGCGCTTTGTGGGCCATGAGCGGCATTTGTGCCTGGATGCGACCGATACGCCGGAGTTCGATGGCTGGCGCTGGGTCGATTTCTGGTATCCGGCCGAGCATGTGGTGGCGTTCAAGCGGCATGTCTATGAACGTGCGCTGCGGCAGTTTGCGCCGATGGTCGAGGACGCCTGCCGCGTTCAGGTGGGACGTCCGCCACGGCGCGAGCGTGTTTCGGGGCGACCGGGGCGACGGCGCGCCGCATCACCCACATATTGACAATCATTCGCATTTGCATTTCAATGGCAGTCGAGAGGACACGCCATGTATGTATGCATCTGCCAATCCGTGACTGAAGACGACATCCGCCAGGCGGCGGCTGACGGCGTGCGCGATTTTGCCGAGTTGCAGGCGTGCACGGGGTGTTCGACCGGTTGCGGTTGCTGCGAGGCCGAGGCGCGGCGCATGTTGCGCGAGGCTCGGCGCGAATTGCGTCTGGCGCTGCCCATCGCCGTCGCGGCCTGATTGACGGCGTTTTCCGGCGGCCAAAACGGCCGCATGCCAACGCAGCCGCGAACCATCCCCATTTGCGTTTCGTCATGCCGATTTTTTCGGCGCTATAGTCGTTTCCAGTTCCCCACACAAGGAGACGGCCATGCAAGGCGACGCCAAGGTCATCGAATTTCTCAACACCGCGCTCAGCAACGAACTGACCGCGATCAACCAGTATTTCCTGCACTCACGCATGTACGGCAACTGGGGCTACAAGGAGCTGGCCGAGCACGAGTATGCCGAGTCGATCGACGAGATGAAGCATGCCGACATCCTGATCGAGCGCATCCTGTTTCTGGAGGGCCTGCCCAATTTGCAGCGTCTGGGCAAGTTGAAGGTCGCGCAGAAGCCGGTCGAGGCGCTGAGCTGCGACCTGGATCTGGAACTCGAAGCGGTGCCGGATCTCAAGAAAGCCATCGTGCATTGCGACGAGGTTGGCGATTACACCAGCCGTGATCTGTTCAAGTCGATTCTCGCGTCCGAGGAAGAGCACATCGACTGGCTGGAGACCCAGCTCGGTCTGGTCGAGCAGCTGGGCGAGGCGACGTATCTGCAGACCAAGGTCGGCGGCTGATCCACGCCGCGGCATGCGGGTTGAGGTAGGTCGGGTTGACTTCGTCAACCCGACAGGTCCGGTGCGATACGGATGTCGGGTTACGCCTGCGGCTCAACCCGACCTGCTTCCGCCAGGCCCTCAAATCGGTTTGACCACCACCATGATCACGATGCCGATCAGCAGCAGTGCGGGGATCTCGTTGAACAGGCGCAGCTTGCGACTGCTCCAGTCGAGCGCGTCGTGCTTGAGCTTGCCGGTCATGCGCGCCAGCATCACGTGGTAGGCGATCAACAACGCCACCAGCACCAGTTTGACCGTGAACCAGCCGCCGGCGAACAGATAGCCGGGGCTGTGCATCTCCCACCAGCCGACCAGTGACAGGCCGAACACCACGGCCAGCGCCGCGCCGATGTGGGTGATGCCGAGCAGGCGCCGCTCCATCACCTTGAAGCGCTCGCGCAGCACCGGTTCGGTGGCTTCCACATGGTAGATGAACAGGCGCGGCAGATAGAACAGGCCGGCAAACCAGGTGACCACGAAGATGATGTGGAACGCCTTCAGCCAGAGCATGGACGGGCCTCGCGGGACGGTGGAGTCAAACAGCGGCCAGTATAGGCGCAAGCATGTCGCAGACGCCGGTTTGCCGTTCCGCGGCGTCGTTCCTTGACGTCCTTATCGCATGATGGCTATATGCCTCTTTTGGCCGGCCGTTTCATGCCCATTCGCCCACCTCCACGCTTGGTCGTCCAGACCGAGGACGCGCCGCACGCGCGCCGCCGGCGTCGGCTGTACGTCGCTTTGGCGTGGCTGCTGAGCCTGATCGTGGTCGGCGTGGGCGTGTATTTTGCGACCGATCGCGGCCCGCTGGCGTCGCCCGACCGCGCCGCCAAGCAGCAGTTGCAGGCGCACAACGCCACGCTCAAGCAAAAGGTGGCCACGTTGACGCGCTCGTTGCAGGTGTCGCAGGTGGCGACGCATTCGCTGCAGAAGACGCTGGCCGAGCGCCAGGAAAAGATCAACGGCTTGCGCTCGGACCTGGCTTTCTACAGCCATTTGATCGGCGGTGGTGCGCAGCATCACGGCTTGCGCGTGCAGAACGTGCACCTGACCCGCGTCGGCGACTCGCGCGCCTGGAATTTCACCGTCACGCTGACCCACAACGTCAAACGCGGGCGCAAGGTGACCGGAAGCCTGCGCGTGGCCGTGGAAGGCATTGCCGACGGCAAGCTCGAGCGCTTGTCGTGGAAACAGCTCAGCGGCAAGGCACAAAGCGACGGTGTCGACTTCGATTTCCGTTATTTCCAGCAGGTACGCGGCACCTTGATGCTGCCTGCCGGCTTCACCCCCAACCGATTGCGGATCCAGGCCAATCCCGCGCATGGCAAGTCCATCGTGCGCAACGTGGACTGGAGCGATACCTTGAAACCCGTGGAGCAGGATGATGTTCAACAGTAACCAGCAACAAAGGCCCGCCAGGCAGACCGGCAAACCCGGCAACTCGCAGGGCGGCGACACCAGCCTGATCGCGCGTGGCACGTCGATCACCGGTGACGTGCACTTTGGCGGCGCCCTGCATCTGGATGGCACCATCGAAGGTGCCGTGCTGGCCGAAGCCGACAGCGAGGCCGTGTTCACCCTGAGTGCCGAGGGCGAGGTCACCGGCGAGGTGCGGGTGCCGAACGCGGTCATCAATGGCGTGGTCAAAGGCAACATCCATGCCGCGGCGCGGCTGGAACTGGCCGCGCAGGCGCGCGTGGAGGGCGATGTGCACTATCGCGTGCTGGAAATGGCCGCGGGCGCCGAGGTCAACGGTCGCATGGTGCATCAGGGCAAAGAGCCGCCGCGCCAGCTGACCGGCCCCGAGGCCGAGCGTGAAGTGGACCTTGACGAGACGTTCGCGGTGGCCGATCAGGGTTGATGCCGCTCGGTCGTGGCATCATGTATGCGTGAAGAAGCTTGGCGGCAAGGACCGACGAGGCACTTTTGCCGTCCGGCCGATTTTACCGCCTGGCTTCCAGGCTGCGGCCCCTGCCGCGGCCAGCCAAGACATTGCAGGTTCGCACCATGATCCAGTTGCATGACAGCACCCCCGATTACCGTGGTCAGGATGCCGCGTTGCGGTTTACCGACACCGCCGCCAGCAAGGCGCGCGAGCTGATTGCCGAGGAAGGCAATCAGGCACTGAAGCTGCGCGTGTACATCAATGGCGGCGGCTGTTCGGGCTTCCAGTACGGTTTCACGTTCGATGAGGAACAGGCCGACGACGATCTTGCCATCGAGCGCGAAGGCGTGACGCTGCTGGTCGACCCGTTGTCGCTGCAATACCTCACCGGGGCCGAAGTCGACTACACCGAGTCGCTCAGCGGCGCCCAGTTCGTCATCCACAACCCCAACGCGCGCACCACGTGCGGCTGCGGGTCATCGTTCTCGATGTGAATGCCGATCCGATCGTCGTGACGCCAGGCGCAATCAGCCACCCGCTCAATCCGTTTGCCGGGTCGGGACTGGATCGCGCGGCCGAGCACCGTGACGACGCGGCGTGGCTGGCTGCGCGCGAGGCGTCGCCCGACAGTCGTTTCATGCTGCTGGATGCCGACTATCGGCTGCTCGTGGATGCGACCGGCGAACCGCGCTGGTTGAGCGCCGATGAACGATCCGCTCTGGTGCCCGATGTGCCGGCCAGCCTGCTGGGCGTGGCCGACGGGCGTACATGGTTCGTGCTGCATACGCAGGCCGTATTGCCTGCGGCGTTGAACGATGGTCCGCCTTCATGGGCCGATCTGCGCCGCGACGGCTTGGCGTTCGACGCCTTCACGGCCGGCCTGTTCGCGTATGCGCGTGGTCTGGTGCACTGGCAGGACATGACGCGATTCTGTCGTCACTGCGGTTCGCCGCTGGTGCGGGTCAGTGCCGGTCATCGCGCGCAGTGCACGTCGAGCACGTGCGGCCACCTGCATTTCCCGCGCACCGACGCGGCGGTCATCGTCATCGTCGAGCACGATGGCGCTTGCCTGATGGGCCGTCAGTCCAGCTGGCCCGAGGGCCGCTATTCCACCCTGGCCGGCTTTGTCGAACCGGGCGAAACGCTGGAAGATGCGGTGCGTCGGGAGGTGTACGAGGAAGCCGGCGTGGAAGTGGGTGCTTGCCACTATCATTCGTCGCAGCCATGGCCGTTCCCGGCCTCGTTGATGGTCGGCTTTACCGCCGAGGCGCTCGGCCGCGACATCACCTTGCGCGACGGCGAGCTGCAGGACGCGCGCTGGTTCACCCCCGAGGACATCGTCGCCGGCATTCGTGACGGCACGCTGCTGCCATCCTCGCGCATCTCCGTGTCGTGGCGCCTGCAGGCCGACTGGTTGCGCGAGCGCGCCGGGATTGATCTGGCCGCACTGACGCGCTGAATGCGCGAATCCGGGCCGCAAGGCGGTGCGCATGGTTACAATCCGGGTATCTGCCGGAGATCGACACCATGACGTTTCGACTGCTTGCCCTGGTGATAGCGCTGCTGCTGGTGGCGACCGTACCGCTGGTGCGCCATTGCCGCGACCTGCGCTGGTTCCATTGGTGGACGGACCGCTGCGACGGCACCCGCGGCAGCGGTCGCGTGTGGCTGGTGTTGGCGCCGCCGGCGATACTGGCGGCCATCATCGGCATCATTTTCAGCAGCGCCGACTGGTTGGCCGTGGTCTGGCTGGCGTTTGCGATCCTGGTGCTGATCTACACACTCGGGCCGCGTTATCTGGAAGACGACATCGACGCGGTGCTGGGTGCCGAGAATCGCGAGCAGGCCGGGCGCGCCGCGCAGGCCTTGCGCGTGCACGCCGACGATGACGCGGCCTTGCCGCTGGATCCGCCGGCGCTGGTCGAGGCGAGCGTGTTGTCGGCACTCAAACGGCGCTTCGGCGTGGTGTTCTGGTTTCTTCTGCTCGGCCCCGGCGGTGCCGTCCTGTATCGCCTGGCGCAATGCCTCGGCGAACGTGCCGACACCGATGCCGAAAGCCGTGGTGCGGCGCGGCGCTTCGCCGAAGGCATGGACTGGCCGGCCTCGCACCTGATGGTGTTCGCCATGGCCCTGGTGTCGGATTTCGACGCCGTGATCGGCGCTTGGCGCGAGTGGCACCGCTCGCCGACCCGTTCACCATGGACCTTCGAGTCCGGCTTTCTCGGCGCCGTCGCGCGCGCCGGCGTGGACGCCGACGTCGCCGCCGGCGACGAAGGCGAGAACGACATCAGCAATCCGGTGATCGAGCTGACCGACACGCGCCGCCTGTTGCTGCGCATGCTGCTGGTATGGCTGGCGGTGATGGCTATTCTGGTGCTGCTCGGATGGGTGGCTTGAAGCGACATCCCCGCGCATGAAATTGCGTAGGTCGGGTTGAGCCGCAGGCGTAACCCGACATTCGTGCCGCACCACGCCATGTCGGGTTGACGAAGCCAACCCGACCTACCGCTGTCACGTTCCGGCACAACGATCGCAGGAGAGATGAAAGGCCCGACCGGCACTTATTTCATCGGCAAACCCAGCTCGTGCGCAAAGAACACCAGCGCCACGGTGGTGTTGCCGACGCGCTGGGCGAACGAGGCGTCGACGCCGTGGCCGGCATGCATGCGGGTCAGGAGCGCGATCGGGTGGTCCGAGCTGGTCGCGTTCTGCAAGGCGGCGGTGAATTTGCGTGATTGCCATGGCGCCACACGCGGGTCGTTGACGCCGGTGGTCATCAGCACGGCCGGATAGGCGGTGCCGGGCTCGATGTTCTGCAGCGGCGAGTAGGCCAGCATGGCCTTGAACAGGGCTTTGCTTTTCTGCGGATCGCCATATTCGGGCACGTTGTAGGCGCCGTTGGGCCATTCGGTCATGTGCCGCAGCATGTCGTAGATGCCGACATTGGCGACCACGGCGCGGAAGGCCTGCGGATGCTGGGTCAGTTCGGCGCCCATCAGCAGACCGCCGTTGCTGCCGCCCATGATGCCCAGGTGCTGGCTGTCGGTCCAACCGGTTTTTTTCAACGCCTCGGCGGCGGCGTAAAAGTCGTCGAAGACGTTCTGCTTGTGGGTCTTCATGCCGCCGCGATGCCAGGCTTCGCCGTCCTCGTTGCCGCCGCGGATGTTGGCGTAGGCGAACACGCCGCCGCGTTCCAGCCAGGCCAGGTTGGCACCGATGAAGCCCGGCTGGATGGGAATGTCGAAGCCGCCGTAGCTGTACAGGATGGTCGGTCGCTGCCCGTTCGGCGTGATGTGCTTCATGTGCAGCACGGTGACCGGGATTTGCGTGCCGTCTTTGGAGGTGCCGGTGATGCGCGTGGCCACGACATTGGCATAATCGGCCGCCGGTTGGACCTCGAACACCGTCTTGAGCGTGCCGTCGCGAGCATCGTATTCGCCCCAGCGCGAGGGCAGTGTCCAGCCGCCCCAGGTGACCAGGGCGATGGGCTGCCCGGCCTCGGAAGCGATGCCGCCGAAGGAGATGCC
>DASSKC010000022.1:0-2808 GCA_035690885.1 Oleiagrimonas sp.
GGGCGACCACGCAGCGACGGGTCGTCGCGCTGCTCGACCGACGCATAGAATGCGTCCATGTCGACGTGGATGATCTTGCGTGCAGCGGGCATGGTGGCGGAGTTGGAAGCGACACCCGTCATTGTACGTAGCGGCCGCCCATGTTTCCCGTCCCCATGGTGCCCGTGCGCGAAATCAGGGCGTGGTGGCGTCCACCAACTTGATGCGAAACACCAACGGCGCATCCGGCGGAATCACGCCGCCGCCGGCACCGCGTTTGCCGTAGGCCAGCCACGGCGGAATGATCAACTCGCGCACGCCGCCGACGTGCATGCCGACCACGCCCTTGTCCCAGCCGGGGATGACATCGCCCACGCCGAGCGTGAAACGGAACGGCGTGTCGTTGCGTTTGCTGGTGCTGTCGAACACGCGGCCCTTGTTGTCTTTCTTGTGCTCGTTGTAAAGCCAGCCGGTGTACAGCACCGACACCTCCATGCCGGGTTTGGCCACCGGGCCGTCGCCGACCTTGTGGTCGATGACAGTCAGCTTGTCGACCTTGCCACCGGGATAGGGCGCAGGTGCCTTGTTGCTGCAACCGGCAACGGCGAGAAGGACAAGTGCAGGCAACAACCAGCGACGCATGGCGAGACTCCGATGGGCATGTGAGCGGACATTATCCCGCATGGCGGGCCCGATCCCAACGTCGTCGCGCCGCGATCCGGTGCGATCGACGGGAGCGGTTTACACCGGTGGTGCCTCGGAATCGGAAGCGTTCGATTTGTCGATGTTGCCGAGCATGTCCGTAAGCGGCTTGATCAGGTCCATCGGCAGCGGGAACACGATGGTGCTGGCTTTGCCGGTGTTGGTCATGTCGACCATGGTCTGCAGATAGCGCAATTGCAGCGCCTGTGATTGCTGCGACAGCATGGCGGCGGCGTCACGCAGCTTCTCCGATGCCTGCAGCTCACCCTCGGCGTGGATGACCTTGGCGCGACGTTCGCGTTCGGCCTCGGCCTGGCGGGCGATGGCCCGAACCATGGATTCGTCGATGTCCACGTCCTTGATCTCGACGTCGGAAATCTTGATGCCCCACGCGTCGGTCGCCTCGTCCAGGGTTTCCTGCAACACCTTGTTGATGGCGTCACGCTTGGACAGGATCTCGTCCAGTTCGTGCTGGCCCAGCACCGCGCGCAGTCGGGTTTGTGCCAGTTGGCTGGTGGCCTGGTAGAAGTCCGCCACCTGCAGCACGGACTTGTCCGAGTCGACGATCCGGAAATACACCACCGCGTTGACGTGGATCGACACGTTGTCATACGTGATCACGTCCTGTGGCGGTACGTCCATCACGTTGACGCGCAGGTCCACGCGCATGATGCGTTGCAATACAGGGACGAGCAGGATCAGCCCCGGCCCCTTGGTGCCGGTGTAACGCCCCAGCGTCAGCACCACGCCGCGCTGGTATTCGGGAAGAATCTTGATCGCCGCAAACAGGAACAGCAGGACGATGATGACGATGACTGCGATGAGACCGAACATGGGAACTCCCTTGGAGTGAAATCAGTCGTGGTGCGGCATGGATGGTGCCACCCAAAGTATCAGACCCTCGCGTCGGGTCACGTGCACATGCGTGCCGGCGGGCAGGGCGATGTCGCTGCGAATGCGCCAGCGCTCGCCGTAGACCATGGCCC
Organism: Oleiagrimonas sp.; assembly: GCA_035690885.1. Taxonomy (GTDB): domain Bacteria; phylum Pseudomonadota; class Gammaproteobacteria; order Xanthomonadales; family Rhodanobacteraceae; genus Oleiagrimonas. The sequence continues at coordinate 1,668 of DASSKC010000022.1, forward strand.
AGCCTTCGCCGCCGGCGTCGACCGCTTCGAGCAACTCGCCGCTGGCGTCGAGCATTTGCTGCTCGCCGCTGACCACGCGCGCCTTGCGCGCACGCATCAGCATCCACACCGTCAATGCCAGCAGCGCGATGCCGCACAAGGCGATGCCGCCGATGACGCCGAGATTGACCGAATAACCGGGAACGCCCGTATCCATAAGCATGATCGACCCCACCACGAACGCAATGATCCCGCCAATGCCCAGCGCACCGAATGTCGGGACCACCACCTCGGCAATCAACAACCCTACACCCAGCGCCATCAAGGCCAGCCCGATGTAATTGACCGGCAGCATCTGCAGCGCATACAGCCCGACCAGCAGGCAGATCGCACCGGTGATGCCCGGCCACAGGATACCCGGATGGAACGCTTCCAGGATCAATCCCCAGATACCGGCCATCAGCAACAGGTAGGCAATGGTGGGGTTGGTGATGACGGCCAGAAAGCGGGTGCGCCAGTCGGGCGCGTAGGTGTGCACTGGCAGGCCTTCGAGCTGCAGCGTGACCTCGTGATGGTCGACCATCGCGGTGCGACCGCTGGCTTGCGTGAGCAGGCTGTCGGTGTTGGCGGCCATCAGGTCGATGACGTGGCGGGACAGTGCCTCGCGCGCCGTCAGCGTGGCCGCGCCACGCACGGCCTGTTCGGCCCAGTCGGCATTGCGTTCGCGCAGTTGTGCCAGCGAGCGGATGTAGGCGATGGCGTCGTTGAGGACCTTGTGCGCTTCCGCGCCGCCGCCGGATGCCGAGGTGTCCTTGTCGGCCGTGGACGATGAGGCGGCGGGCGCCGGCATCGGTGTATGACCGCCCAGCGACACCGGCGTGGCGGCGCCCAGATGCGTGGCTGGCGCCATCGCCGCGACATGGCAGGCGTAGAGGATGTAGGTACCGGCCGAAGCGGCACGCGCGCCTGATGGCGCCACGTAGCCGAGCACCGGAATCGGCGAGGCGAGAATGTCGTCGATGATGTCGTGCATGGATCTGGACAGGCCGCCGGGCGTATCCAGACGCAGGATGATGGCGCGCGCGCCGTCATCCACGGCGCGCGCACTGGCATCGTGGACATACTCGGCCGCCGCCGGGCCGATGGCGCCATCAAGGTTGAT
>DASSKC010000023.1:0-8065 GCA_035690885.1 Oleiagrimonas sp.
CCGGAGATGGTGAAGGTGACGCTCGATTCGCTGGCCGCACTGGACTACGAAAACTACGAAGTGCTGGTGATCGACAACAACACCAAAGACCCGGAGGTCTGGCAGCCGATCCGCGACTACTGCGACCAGCTGGGCTCGCGCTTCCGCTTTTTCCACCTCGACCCGTGGCCCGGCTTCAAGGCCGGCGCGCTCAACTACGGCCTGTCGGAAACCGCGCCCGAAGCCGACGTGGTGGCCGTGGTCGATGCCGACTACGTGGTTCGGCACGATTGGCTGTCACGCCTGACCGGCTATTTCCACGATGCGGATGTGGCCGTGGTGCAGTGCCCGCAGGCGCATCGCGACTTCCAGAACAACACGTTCCGGCGCTGGACCGCATGGGAATACGACGGCTTCTTCCGCATCGGCATGCACCACCGCAACGAGCGCAACGCCATCATCCAGCACGGCACCATGACCATGGTGCGGCGCAGCGCACTGGAAAGCTCCGGCAGCTGGTCGGAATGGACCATCTGCGAGGACGCGGAACTGGGCCTGCGCCTGATGCACGACGGCTACCAGCTGATATACGTCGATGAATTGATGGGCAAAGGTCTCACGCCCGCCGACTTCAAGGCCTACAAGAGCCAGCGCTATCGCTGGGCGTTCGGCGCGATGCAAATCCTCAAGGGCCGCTGGGACTGGATGACCCGCCGCGGGCCGCTCAGCGTCGGCCAGCGCTTCCACTTCCTGACCGGCTGGTTCAGCTGGTTTGCCGATGCGCTGCATTTGATTTTCACGATGATGGCGCTGTTCTGGACCGCCGGCATGATCGGCCTGCCGCAGGCCTTCAGCTTGCCGATGAAGCTGTTCCTGATCCCGGTGATCGGCTTCTTCGTGGCCAAGGCGATCTTCGGCATCGTTCTGTATCGTGCCCGCGTGCCATGCGGGTGGCGCGACACGATTACCGCGGCGATCGCCAGCATGGGCCTGTCGCACGCCATCGCCCGCGGCATCCTGCACGGCCTGACGCGCAAGAAGACCGCGTTCGTGGTCACGGCCAAGAGCAAGCGTTTGGGCGGCAGCAGCTTCGCCGCCTTCGCCCCGGTGCGCGAAGAACTGCTGATGGCGATCGCACTCGGCCTGGCCGTCTACGGCATGGTCAGCACCTTCGGCGGCACCTATGTCGAAGGCAAACTGTGGGTGGCCATCCTGTGCGCGCAGGCCATTCCGTATCTGTCGGCCGTGATCGGCGCATGGGTGGCGCACCGCGCCGGCGACGATGACGCGGCCGACGATGACACCAGCGAGGCCGCTGAAATGGATGCCGCCTGAATATTTGCAACACCATGTTCATGCGCGGTCTTATATGCTGGTGACCCCCCGATCGACCCTGATTGTTTGCGCATGCGCCTGGCGACCCGACGCCTCCGACTGTTGTGCCTGACGATGGCATGGATGCCGCTGCTGGCCCATGCCGGCATCACGCTGCACGTGAAAGGTCTCAACGACACGCTCACGGCGGCCGTCGTCTCGAGCGTGCAACTGAGCCAGTACAAGGACCATGACGCGACCGCCGCACAGGTACGTCGTCTGTTCGAGGATGCGCCCGAGCAGACCAGATCGGCGTTGCGCCCGTACGGCTATTTCGACGCCCACGTCAGCGGCAACATCAAGCAGACGGGCAAGGACTGGGAAGTGACGCTTGAGGTGGATCTCGGCGAGCCGGTCGAGGTGACCGAGGTCCATATCGCCGTCCCCGACAAGGCGGCCGCGCTGCCGGCCGTGCACGAGGCCATCGCGAACTTCAAGCCGACCAAAGGCCAGATCCTCAATCAGGGCACTTACACCGCCTCGCGCAACGCCATCGACGCGGCATTGGCGGCAGCGGGCTATCTGGACGCGAAAATGGTCACGCATCGCGTCGCCGTCAATCGCGGCAACCACAGCGCCGTGATCAACCTCAAGTGGAACGTCGGACCGCGCTACCGTTTCGGCAAGGTGCACTTCGAGGGCTCGCAGTTCTACCCCGGTTTTCTCAAGCGTTACGTGCCCTGGGACCCCGGCGACTATTACGACCAGGACGAATTGTTGTTGCTGCAGCGACAACTCAACGGTGCCGATTATTTCAGCGTGGTCAACGTGCGACCGGACCTCAAGCACAAGCGCGACGGCGTGGTCGACGTGAACGTCGAGCTCAAGCCGGACGCGCGCAGCATCTATACCGGCGGTCCGTTCATCGGCACCGATACCGGGCTCGGTATCCAGCTGGGTCTGGACCGGCGCTGGGTCAATGATCGCGGTCACAAGTGGAAAAACCGGCTGGTGCTTGCGCAGCGCCTGAAGACCGCATCGACGTATTACACCATTCCCCTGCCCGGCGACATGCATCGCTCGTGGAACTTCGGTGCCAAGTACCGCGACGCCGATACCGACTCATCGCATTCCAAGACGCTGGAACTGGTCGGCAACGAAACGCGCCTTTGGCACGGCTGGCTGGTGACCGCGGGCGTGCATGTGCTCTCGGGCACCTTCACCGTCGGTCAGCGCGGCGACGAACCGGACACCGCGCCGGGTATCGAGCACGGCAAGAGCACGCTGGTGTATCCGGAAATTTCGTTGGTCAAGAAACATGCCGACGACCCCACCTTCGTGCATTACGGCTGGTCGCTGACGGTGGCCGCGCGCAGCACCGCAGGCAGCCTGCTGTCGGACACCGACTTCATGCAGCTGGTGACCCACGCCAAGTGGATCAACGCGTTTGCCGGTGACAATCGCCTGGTCCTGCGTGCCGATGCCGGCATCACGCGAGCCGGCAATTTCAGTGCGTTGCCGCCGCAGCTGCGCTTTTTCGCCGGCGGCAGTCGTTCCAACCGCGGCTACGGCTACCAGGCGCTGGGACCACGCAACAAGGCCGGTCGCGTCGTCGGCGGCTCGCGTCTGCTGGCAGTCGGCGCGACGGTCGAGCACTACTTCACGCCGCACTGGGGCGTGGCCGCGTTCGTCGATGCCGGCAACGCGTTCAACGGTACCGACTTTCGGCCACGCATCGGCGCCGGATTGGGCCTGCGCTGGTTGTCGCCGGTGGGCATGATCCGCCTGGATCTCGGCACGCCGATTCACAATGACCGCCATTCCGGCATCCAGCTCAACATCGTCATAGGACCGGACCTGTGAGCATGCATCCGGCCGCCAAGCGTTGGTTGCGTCGCGTCGGCATCGCCATGGTGGTGTTGGTCGTGCTCATCGGCGCGTTCTTGTGGTGGTTGCTGGGCAGCACTTCGGGACTGCATTTCGCGATCTCGCAACTCGGCAGCGCCAGCGACGGCGCCATCGCCATCCAAGCAGCCGACGGTGACCTGGCCGGTCCGCTGCAACTGAGTGACGTCACCTATCGCGCTGCGGACACCGGCACCACGGTGCACGTCGATCACCTGACGGTCGACCTGGGTGTGTGGTCGCTGCTGACCGGCCAGGTGCATCTGGTCGACCTGACCGCGCGCGGCATCACGGTCAAGCTGACCACCCCTGCACAGGAGCCGCCCGAGTCCTCGACCTCGTTCTCGCTCGAGCCGCCGATGGACGTGGTGCTTGACCACGTTCACGTCAGCGACGTGCATATCATCCAGGACGGCGAGCCCGTGTTCACGGTCAACACGCTCGACCTGGCCGGCGCGTGGACCTCGCAGGGACTGACCGTCAGGCAGCTCAAGTTGCGCGCACCCAAGGGGCGTGCCGACCTGAGCGGCAAGCTTGAACTGGCGCAACACAAGAGCGGCAAGGCGCACGGCACATTCCGCTGGACGCTCGATGGCACCACCTGGGCCGGCACGCTGGATGCCAAGAGCAATGGTGAAACCGCGCAGCTGGCGCTGGCGCTCGGCGACCCCATGAAGGCCACGCTGCATGTCGACATCCAGCCAAGTGGCGCCTTCCCGTGGACGGCCAAACTGAACGCGCCACAGTTCGACGCCGAACCGATTCTGGGCGATTCATCGATCAAGACACTGGCCATCGCGCTCAGCGGCCACGGCGACCGCACCGGCGGCACCCTGACCGGTCACGTCGATCTCGACCAGACCCGCTTCCAGCTCAAACCCCTCGAACTGCATTACCACGCCGACGCGCAAAAGGTGACGCTCGACCAGCTGGTTCTGGTCTCGCCGCAGATCCAGGGCACACTCAGCGGCCACGGCACCATCGACCTCGGCGTCGAGCCGGTCAATGTCGACCTGGCCCTCGATTGGCACGACGTGGTCGTACCCGAAAAGCTGGCCGGACAGAAGTTAGCGAGCGCCGGCGACATCACCGTTACCGGCAGCGCGCAGCGTTATCACGTCAAGGGCCGCGTGACCGTGGGACCGCCCGACCAGATGGCGCATCTGGCGCTGGACCTGACCGGCACCCCGAAACAGATCACGCTCGAACACCTGACCGTCAATCAACCCAAGGGCCATCTCGACACCCAGGGCACGGTCACGCTCAAGCCGAATCTGGCATGGGATCTGACCGTCGAGGGCGAGCACTTCAACCCCGGCCTGCTGCTGGCCGACTGGAAAGGCGCGCTGGACATCGACCTGGCGACCCAGGGCCGAATCACGCCCACGGGGCCGGACGCCACCTTCAAGCTGGCCAAGCTCGAAGGCACGTTGCGTCAACGCAGCCTGAGCGGCCACGGCACGCTGCATGTCACGCCCGATCGGGTCCTCAACGGCACGCTGGCGCTGGCCTCCGGCAACAGCCGCATCAAGCTTGTTGCCGAGGGCACGCAAAGCAACCACATCACCCTGGACCTGGCGATCATCTCGCTCAACGACTGGATGCCCGACGCCAGCGGCGCGTTGCGCGGCGAGATCAAGGTGAACGGTTTGTGGCCGAAACTGGCGGTCGACGCGCACCTGCGCGGACAAAAGCTGGTCGTCAGCGACACCCGTGTCGGTTCGCTCGACCTGGTCGCCAAACTGCCCGACATCAGCCACCCCGGCGGCACGCTCGACCTCGAGGCCACGAAACTGTTTGTCGGTGGCATGGCGTTCGATTCGGTGAACTTGACCGGCAAGGGCGATGCGGCGCACCACGCGCTGAATCTGGTCGCCAAGGGCCAGCCGCTGTCACTCAAGCTGGCACTGACCGGCAGCATGCAGGGCAAGGCCTGGAACGGCACCTTGTCCACGCTTGACCTGGACATGCACGGCCTGCCGACGTGGCACCTGCAGCAACCCGCGCAACTGGCCTGGAACAAGGGCCAGGCCAGTCTGTCGAAGCTGTGCCTGACCGCCGGCACCCCGGTGATGTGCCTGTCCGCGAACAAGGCACGCGACGGCACCCTGCAAGCCAGTTATCAGTTGCAGCAAATCCCGCTGGCACTGATCGCCACCGCGGTCGGCGAAGGCGCACCCTTGCACGCACAAGGCGTCATCAATGGCCAGGGCAAGGTGACGCGCACGGCGGCCGGCGACCTGAGCGGCCACGCCACGCTGACCTCGCCCAAGGGCGAAATCCGTTACGCCGACCGGCCCCAGCTGCCGCTGCTGGCCTACGACAACTTCAACGTCGAAGCCACGCTGGCGCCCAAGCAGCAACACGTCACCCTGAGCGCGGCGTTCCGTCACGGCGGCCGGCTCGAGGGCGACATCACCGTGAGCGGTGCCAACCAGGCCCTGGCCGGCCATGTGGCCATGCGCCTGAACAGCTCGGCCCCGGTCGAGCTGTTCACCACCGCGCTGGCCGACGTCAAGGGTCACCTCGACGCCGAGTTCCAGTTTGGCGGCACCGTCGCGCAACCGATACTGAAAGGCCAGGCGGCGCTGCAACAATTTGCCGCCGAAGTGCCGGTCGTGGGTCTGCAGCTGCATGACGGCCACATTCGTGTCGCCACCACCGATACGCGCGAGCTGCGCATCGACGGCCAGATCGGCTCCGGCGACGGCACCTTGAAGCTCGCCGGCACGCTCAGCATGGGCGAGAAGGCGCCCACGCACATCACCATCCGTGGCGACAACGTGCTGGCCGCCGACATTCCCGCCGCCAAAGTGACGGTATCGCCCGATCTGGACATCAAGTTCAATGACAAGGGCTTGCTCATCGGCGGCTCGCTGACCATCGACAAGGCGCTGGTGAAACTGGAGAAGCTTCCCGGCGGCGGTCCCAGCGCCGTGCAGCCCTCCCCCGATGTGGTGATCGTGGATGACAAGAAAAAGCAAAAGGAAAACAAGGCGCTGCCGATCTGGGTCGACCTGACGGTCAACCTCGATCACCACACGCACCTGATCGGCTATGGCCTGAACGGTCACGTCAGCGGCAAGCTGCATGTCAGCGTGGAACCGGGCGAAGTGACCACCGGGCGCGGGCAGATCGTCATCAACGGTACCTACCAGGCGTACGGCCAGGACCTGGTCATCAAGCAGGGCCACCTGCTGTTTGCCAGCACGCCGATCGCTAATCCGGGCCTGGACATCCGCGCGATCCGCGCACTGCACCCCAACGCCACCATCAACGATCATCAAGTGGTCGGGCTGCATATTTCCGGCACCGCCCAGCAGCCGGTGATGACGGTGTTTTCCAATCCGACCATGGAACAATCGGACGCCCTGTCCTACCTGATCACCGGCAAGCCGTTGTCGCAGGTCAAGGGCGGCGAAGGCAACATGGTCAACGCCGCGGCAAAGGCGCTCGGTTCGGCCGCCGGCGACCTGCTGGCCAAGGGCATCGGCGCAAAACTGGGTATCGAGGCCGGCGTTTCCAGCAGCGCGGCCCTGGGTACCGCCGCTTTCACGGTGGGCAAGTACCTGTCGCCGCGGTTGTACCTGAGCTACGGCGTGGGCCTGTTCGACCCCGGCCAGGTCATCACGCTGCGCTACATCCTGTCCAGCCGCTGGAGCTTCGAGGCCGAGCAAGCCACCGAATTCAGTCGCGCCAGCTTCAACTACCGGCTGGAAAACTGAGGAACGCCCTGACTCGTACACACGCGGTGGACAGCGCGCTATGGTAGTCACCTCATTTTTCCGGAGCCATGCCATGCAAACCCATCGCTGGATTCTTGCCACCGCCATCGTCTGTGCGCTCGGCGCCTGCTCGTCGCAGTCCAACAACCCGGCCGACCAGGCTGCCGCCGATTCGTCCACGGCCACGCCGAGCTCGACGCCGGCACGAGCCACATCAAGCAAGCCGTCGATCGGCGTGGACCTGGCCGCCATGGACCGCTCGGTCAAACCCGGCAACAACTTCTACATGTACGCCAACGGCACCTGGTACAAGAACACGGAGATTCCGGCCGACCGCTCCAGCGTCGGCACCTTCCTGACCGTGTACAAGCGCACGCAAAAGCGCATCACCGACATCATCCAGCACGCCGCCGACAGCAACCCCGAACCCGGCACGAACGCGGCAAGAATCGCCGACTACTATGCCGCCTACATGAACACGCAGGCGATCGAAAAGCATGGCCTGAAACCGCTCAAGCCGAAACTCGACGCCATCCACGCCATCGATTCGCGCACCGACCTGGCCACCGTCCTCGGCAACCGCCTGCGTCAGGATGTCGACCCGGTCAACTACACCGATTTCCACACCCAGCACCTGTTCGGCCTGTTCGTGGCGCAGGGTCTGACCGACCCGTCGCACAACATCGCCTATTTGCTGCAGGGCGGCCTGACCATGCCCAGCCGCGATTACTACCTGTCCGACAACGACACGATGGAGAAGTATCGCAAGGCGTACAAGGATTACATCGAGAACATCTTCAAGGCCGCCGGCATCAAGAACGCCGACGATGCCGCCGATAACGTCTACGATCTGGAAATGAAGATCGCCAAGGCCCAGGAAAGCCTGATCGACAGTCAGAACGTGCACAAGGCCAACAACCTCTGGAAGCTGGCCGATTTCAGCCAGAAAGCCCCGGGCATGGATTGGGACACCTACTTCAAGGCCGCCGGCCTGTCCGACCAGAAGGTCATCGACGCCTGGCAACCCGAGGCCATCGCCAAGCTGTCCAAGCTGGTGGCAGATGCGCCGCTGGAATCCTGGAAAGATCTCCTGACCTTCCACACGCTGGACCACTACGCACCGCTGCTGCCGAAGAAGTTCG
>DASSKC010000024.1:0-38623 GCA_035690885.1 Oleiagrimonas sp.
CTTCGCCTACGGCTGTTTCTACGTCAAACCGTGCTACGAAGGCGGCTCTCCGGGCAACTACTTCGCACCGAACGGCGACTACGACATCTACGACTATCGCAGCCCGGACGACACGCGCGTCGCCGACCAGGCCCGCGCCTCGCTCGACGGGCAGCTCCGTACCGGTTCGATCAAGCACGAGATTACCGTGGGCGTCGGCGCCTTCCACCGCACCGTGGATCGCCGCATCGACGTTTACGACTACGTCGGCACCGCCAACATTGCCGATCCGACACCGCCCGTTTTTGCACCGTCACCGAATCAACCGGGGCCGTCGACGCGTCGACTCGGCAACTGGCAGCACACGGCATGGCTGCTCGACCGCATGCACTTCGGCCAACACTGGCAATGGATCATCGGTGGCCACCACGTGCGCCTGCACGAGCGCACCTGGAGCGACACCGGCGTACCCGAACGCGACACGCGCATGACCCGCACCCTGCCGCAGACCGCCGTGCTATGGCAGCCGACTACCGACCTGACGCTGTATGCCAGCTACAGCGAAGGCCTGTCGCTGGGCAAGGAAGCGCCCTACTGGACCAGCAACGACGGCGACTTTCTCGGTCCGCGATTGACGCACCAGATCGAGGCCGGGGCGAAATATCGCCTGACCGACACCCTGAACCTGACCGCCGCGCTGTATCACATCCGCCAGCCCTACCAGTACGCGCAACCGGACGACACCACCGCCGGCTTCACCTTCGTACACGATGGCGAGGAAGTGCATGACGGGCTGGAGCTGGGCGCGCACGGACAGCTGACCGGCAACCTGCGCATCAATGCCAGCCTCAGCTACATTCAAGCCCAAGCCGAAAACACCGGCACACCGTCCTACGAAGGTCATCAGGTGGTCAACGTGCCCAAGCTGCGCACCGCGCTGTACCTGCAATACCGCCTGCCGTTTCTCCCCGCACTCACGATTCTCGGTGGCTGGCGCTACGCGGCACCCAACCCGGCCACGCCCGACGGCGTCACGCGCGTGCCGGCCTACAACGTGTTCAACGCCGGCCTGCGTTACCGCGGCGCGTGGGGCCAGCACAAGATGACCTGGCGCCTGAGCGTGACCAATTTGTTCGACGAGTTCTACTGGCGCGATACCGGCAGCTCGCTGGGCGACCATTACCTGTTCCCCGGCACGCCGCGCCTGGCGCGCCTCACGCTGACCATCGGCCTGTAAGCCATGGACTGGATCGAGCTTGCCGCCGCCATCATCAGCGCCGTTGCCGTATGGCTGACGGTCAAGCGCAAGCCGCTGTGCTGGCCGATCGGGCTGGCCTCGGTGATCATCTACGCATGGGTGTTCATCGACGCCAGGCTGTACTCGGACGCGCTGCTGCAAGGCTTCTTCGGCATCATGATCGTCTACGGCTGGGTGCGCTGGATGCAGCATCTGGACAGCGGCGGCCGCGTGCGCATCGCACGGCTGCCGGTCGCTCGCGCCGGCGTGCACATCGCCCTTGGCGCCGTCGGTGCCGTGGTCCTCGGCTACGTCATGCAGCGCTGGACCGACGCTTCCCTGCCCTGGCTCGACGCCAGCCTCACATCGTTCAGCCTGGTCGGCCAATGGTGGGAAGCCAAACGCCACACCGCCGCCTGGTGGATGTGGATTGCCGTCGACACGATCTACGTCGGCGAATACATCTACAAGGACCTCAACATCACCGCGGTGCTGTACGTGGGCTTTCTGGCGATGGCGGCAGCGGGCCTGTACCAGTGGAAGAAGGCCGACGAGCAGAGCACGTCGACGACCGACCCGACCACGTCGTAGGAGCGGCGGAAGCCGCGATCGGAGACGCCGCAAGGTAACGACGGTACAGGCACACCCTATCGCGGCTTCCGCCGCTCCTACGGTTGCCTTGAACGAGCAGCCGCCTTGAACGAGCATGATCGTTGCCGAACGATGCGCGACACGCCTGCATGTGGAAAACTCCACTGGTCATTTTTCGACCAACCCGTCCGCAGACCGCGCCGTTGCTTGCTCACGTGAACCTGTTCACATTCCCGTGCACAAAGTTGTCCACAGTTTGTGTGGATAACCGCCACGCCACCCGACACGCCGACATCACGTCGCATCGGGTGGCGTGGCATGTTTGCCGAACATGCGCTCGCGCAACACTTCCTCGTTGTATTGATGCGTGTACGGCGTCAGCAAGTCGTAACGCGTGACCATGCCCAGCAACTGCTGGCGATCGGCGCTGACCACCGGCAGGCGGTCGAGCTTTTCGATGGCCGTGCGGATGGCCACGGTCTTGCAGCTTTCATCGGGATGCGCCACTACCGGATCCGAGCCGATCACCTCGGTCACGGATCGCGAGCCGTCGGGGTCATCCTCCAGCCAGGCCAGCACGTGATCGCGGTCGACCACGCCAAGCAGGACGTTGTCGCTGTCGACCACGGGATAGGCGCGGAATTTCTGATGGCTGCCGAAATACTTGTCGGCCAGCTCGCGCACGGTAAGTGTCGACGGAATGCTGACGATCTCGCTCGTCATCACCTCCCCGACCGGCATGTATTCCATGCGGTCGACCACGTAGGGGCGGAAAATGTCACGTCCGTGACGCGAAATCTTCTCGGTCAGGATCGAGCGCTTCATCAGGAACACGCTGGTCCCGTAGGCCGCCGTGCACGTGATCAGCAGCGCCGGCAGCACGCTGGCATTGCCGGTCAACTCCAGCGCGAACATGATCGAGGTGAACGGCATGCGCATGACCGCCGCCAGCATCGCGCCCATGCCCAGCAACGGCCACAGCAGCGGATACGGCCCCGGAAAAATCATCGCTTCCAACGCACCCAGGCCGGCACCCAACGCCAGCAACGGCGCCAGCGTGCCGCCGGAGGTGCCCGAACTGAGGTACACGCACCAGATGATGGCCTTGACCACCATGAAGATCAGCACCGCCATGCCGACCATCTGCCCGGTCAGGATCTGGTCGATGACCAGATAGCCCACACCCAGCGTATTGGGCGCGATCAGGCCGCCGACTCCGACCACAAAGGCACCAATGGCCGGCCACCACATCCAGTGGATCGGCAGCTTGTGGTACAGGTCTTCGACCTTGTAGACCAGAAACGTCACCAGCGTGGCCAGCAAACCGGCAAGCAGGCCGCTGACCGCAGCCATGCCCAGCTCGACGATGGTCAGGTGAAAATCCGTGGTGATCTCGAACAGCGGCCCCGGCCCCAGCAGGAATGGCCGCAGCGCCGCCGCCACAAAGCAGGCGACGGCCACCGGGATGGTGCTGCGCGGACGCATCTCGAACAGCAACAGCTCCACGCCCACCAGCGTCGCCGCGACCGGCGTGCCGAACGTGGCCGACATGCCGGCACAGGCACCGGCGACCAGCAAGGTTCGCCGTTCCACCGATGTCAGATAAAACACCTGGCCGATCAGCGAGCCGACCGCACCACCGGTCATGATGATCGGGCCTTCGGCGCCGAACGGGCCACCGGTGCCGATCGCGACCGCCGAGGAAATCGGCTTCAGGATGGCCACCTTGGCCATCATCTTCGACTTGCGGAACAGGATCGCTTCCAGTGCCTCGGGAATGCCGTGCCCGCGAATGCGATCGGTGCCGTAACGCGCCATCACGCCGATGATCAGCCCGCCCACGACCGGCGCGACCAGGATCACCCACCACGGCGCATCCAGTTTGGACGGTTGCACGAAGTCGAACGACCACGTCCCGGCAAACGCCAGATGCGTTACCAGCCCGATCAGGTGATACAGGATCCACGCGATGACCGCCGCCGCCGCGCCGATGAACAGCGCGATGAACGACACCTTGAGAATGCTGATGCTGGGGTGGAAGTCGCTCTCCATGACGACGTCGTGCTTCCACTTCTGGTAAATGCGGACGAACGGCCGGACAAGTGCATTCATGACGTGCTGATCTCTCCCCGCTTTCGGCATTGTCACGACATTACCTCAATCGGAAGCCCGAGGCAGGTGCACCCATCGCGCGGAACAATATGCACCTGAATCATTCATGCGCACGGCGTATCCTCGCCACGAATGCAGCCCAATCGGGTACCTTGTTGCAATCAATCCAAGGAGAGCAAGCCATGCAGCAACCCGTCGGTCGATCGGACTTCCCACGCAACGTCACCCCACGGAACCGGCGCGGAGATCAAGCATGAGCTCGTTGACCACAAGCAAAGCCTGGAAGGCGCTGGAAACCCATCACAAGGCCATCGCCCGCCGTCACCTGCGCGACTTGTTCGTGAAAGACCCGCAACGCGCCCGCCGTTTCACCGCCCAGGCCGCCGGCTGGCGTCTGGACTACTCCAAGCACCGCATCGACGAGACCACCGTCAAGCGCCTGATGGCGCTGGCTCGTGACAGCGGTCTGGAAGCACGTCGCGATGCCATGTTCGCCGGCGACGAGGTCAACCCCACCGAGGGCCGCGCCGCGCTGCATGTCGCCCTGCGCGCACCGGCCAACGCGGTCATCAAGGTCGACGGCGAAAACGTCGTGCCGGAAGTCCACGCCACGCTCGAGCGCATGGCCGAATGCGCGCGCAAGGTCCGCACCGGGCAATGGAAGGGCTACAGCGGCCGGCGCATCAGAAACATCGTCAACATCGGCATCGGCGGCTCCGACCTCGGCCCGGTGATGGCCTTTGAAGCGCTGCGCCACTACAGCGACCGCGAGCTGACGATGCGCTTCGTGTCCAACGTCGACGGCACCGATTTTGCCGAAGCCGTGCGCGACCTGCGCGCGGACGAAACCCTGTTCATCGTCGCCTCCAAGACCTTCACCACGCTGGAGACGATGACCAACGCCAACAGCGCGCGCGACTGGTTGCTGAAAGCCGCCGGACGCAGCAACAAGAGTGCCATCGCGCATCACTTCGTGGCACTGTCGACGAACCATGCCGCCGTCAAGAAGTTCGGCATCGACACCGCCAACATGTTCGGCTTCTGGGACTGGGTCGGCGGTCGCTACTCGATGGATTCGGCGATCGGCCTGTCGACCATGATCGCCATCGGTCCGGAGGCGTTCGAGGACATGCTGGCCGGCTTCAACGCCATGGACAAGCATTTCCGCACGGCACCGCTGGAAAAAAACCTGCCCGCCATCATGGGCCTGCTCAACGTCTGGTACACCAACTTCTTCAACAGCCAGACCGTCGCCGTACTGCCCTACGAGCAATACCTGACGCGCTTCCCGGCCTACCTGCAGCAACTCAACATGGAGTCCAACGGCAAGCACGTGCGCCTGGACGGCAAGCACGTGGACTACGCCACGGGCCCGATCTTCTGGGGCGAGCCCGGCACCAACGGCCAGCACTCGTTCTACCAGCTGATCCACCAGGGCACGCCGCTGATTCCATGCGACTTCATCGGCTTCGGCGAATCGCTCAACCCGCTCGGCAACCACCACGACCTGCTGATGGCCAACGTCATCGCCCAGGCCGAAGCTCTGGCCATGGGCAAGACGGCGAAAGAGGTGCGCGCCGAAGACACGCCCCCCAAGCTGGTGCCGCACAAGGTCTTCGAAGGCAACCGACCGTCCAGCCTGCTGACCGCCGAACGTCTCACTCCGCATGCGCTCGGCGCACTGGTCGCGCTGTATGAGCACAGCGTGTTCGTGCAGGCCACGATCTGGAACATCGACCCGTTCGACCAATGGGGCGTGGAGCTCGGCAAGGTATTGGCCAAAAAAGTCGCGGCCGAAATCGACGACCCCAAGACCCGGCTCAAGCACGACGCCTCCACCAATGCCGCCATCCGCTGGTACCGCAAGGCGCGCGAAACCGCGCCGAAGCAAACCACGCGCAAGCGTCGCGTGCTGACACTCGACATCGGTGGCAGCCACGTCAAGGCACTGCTCAGCGGCAGCAAGAAGGAACAGCAGTTCGTCTCCGGCCCCGACCTCACACCGCAACAAATGATGACGCAGCTGCGCAAGCTGCTGA
The DNA here is from genome assembly GCA_035690885.1 of Oleiagrimonas sp. Taxonomy (GTDB): domain Bacteria; phylum Pseudomonadota; class Gammaproteobacteria; order Xanthomonadales; family Rhodanobacteraceae; genus Oleiagrimonas. Next base: position 5,959 of record DASSKC010000024.1, read on the forward strand.
AGGGCAAACGCTACGACTTCGTCAGCATCGGTTTGCCGGCACCGGTCGTTCACGGGCGCGTGGTCAGCGAACCGCACAACCTCGGCACTGGTTGGGTCGGCTTCGACTTCGCCGAGGCCTTCAAGCATCCCGTGCGCATCCTCAACGATGCCGCCATGCAGGCGCTGGGCAGCTACGAAGGCGGCCGCATGCTGTTTCTCGGTCTGGGCACCGGTTTGGGTTCGGCCATGGTCGTCGACGGTCGCGTCGAGCCGATGGAACTGGCGCATCTGCCGTACCGCGACCACGACTACGAGCACTACGTCAGCGAAGCCTTCCGCGAGGGTGATCCCGAACAGTGGAAGCGCAACGTGCTGGATGTCATCGACGCGTTGAGCGCGGCCATGGCGCCGGACTACGTGATTCTCGGTGGCGGCAACGTGCGCCACTTCGACACCCTGCCCGACGGCGTGCGTCGCGGCGAAAACGACAATGCATTCACCGGGGGGTTCCGGCTTTGGGAGCATCTCACATGAGCAATAACGATACGCTTCAACTGGGCATGATCGGCCTCGGCCGCATGGGCCTGAACATGGTCCGTCGCATGCAGCAAGGCGGCGTCCATTGCGTCGGCTACGACACCAACGAAAAGGCCCGCAAGGAAGTCGAGCAAAGCGGTGCCGGCTCGGCCGCCAGCCTCAAGGAACTGGTCGACCAGCTCGATGCACCACGTTCGGTGTGGATGATGCTGCCGACCGCCGTGGTCGACAGCGTGCTGGACAAGCTGGTCCCGCTGCTGGATGCCGGCGACATCATCATCGACGGCGGCAACTCGCATTACGTCGAAGACATCCGCCGCGCCAAGGCGCTGGCCGAGCAGGACATCCTGTACGTCGATGCCGGCGTCAGCGGTGGCACCTGGGGTGCCGAGCGCGGCTATTGCCAGATGATCGGCGGCCCCGAAAAAGCCTTCGAACACCTGAAACCGGCCTTCAAGGCCCTGGCCCCCGGCGTGGAAACCGCCGAACGCACGCCCGGCCGCAAGGGTCCGCCATCGGCCGCCGAGAACGGCTACCTGTACTGCGGCCCGAGCGGCGCCGGCCACTTCGTCAAGATGGTCCACAACGGCATCGAATACAGCATGATGGCCGCCTACGCCGAAGGCCTCAACGTGCTCAAACACGCCAACGCCGGCAAGACCGAGCGCACCAAGGATGCCGAAACCTCCCCGCTGGAACATCCCGAGCACTACCAGTACGACCTGCCCATGCACGACATCGTGGAAGTGTGGCGCCGCGGCAGCGTGATCGGTTCGTGGCTGCTGGACCTCACCGCCATCGAGATGAGCGCCGACCCGACACTGGAAGGCTACTCAGGCCGCGTGTCGGACTCCGGCGAAGGCCGCTGGACCGCGCTCGCCGCCATCGAGGAAGGCGTGCCGGTGCCGGCCCTCACCGCCGCCCTGTTCGGCCGCTTCAGCTCGCGCGACAACGACCTGTACGCCAACAAGGTCATGTCCGCCATGCGCCACGCCTTCGGCGGCCACGACGAAAAAAAATCCTGATCATCATCGGCACCCACGACGACCGCACTGCATTGCGTCGACCCCGTCATTCCTGCGCAGGCAGGAATCCAGTGTCTTTCTCCCGTTGCACCGAAAGACACTGGACCCCGGCTTTAGCCGGGGTGACGAAAACGTTTCATGGCCCAGCCATGAAACATCCACAACCCGGAGGTTCCCCATGAGCGACACCACCCTGGTCATCCTCGGCGCCACCGGCGACCTCACCAAGCGCCTGCTGATGCCGGCGCTGTACCGATTGCACAAGCGCGGTCTGACGCCCGACCTCAAGATCGTCGGCTATTCCATCGAAGACTGGACCGCAAAACGCTTCAAGACCCACATCGCCCGCGCGCTCAAATCCTTCGCCGAGGATTTCACTCAGGAAGCCTGCGACAGTTTCTGCGCCAAACTCGACTACGTCAGCGGCGAGTTGGAACCCGACGACATCAAGCAACTGGAAAGCCGACTGTCGCCGCGTTCGCTGTTCTACCTCGCCCTGCCGCCGTCCCTGTTCGGCCCCGCCGCCGAAGCGCTGGGCGATGCCGGCATGACCGAATCACCGCAGCGTGGCTGGCGTCGCCTGGTGGTGGAAAAACCCTTCGGCACCGACCTGGCCAGCGCCGAAAACCTGCGCGCGCAAATGCATGCCCACTGGCAGGAAAAACAGATCCTGCGCATCGACCACTTCCTGGGCAAGGAAACCACCCAGAACCTGATGGTGTTCCGCTTCGCCAACCGCTTCCTCGAACCGGTGTGGAACGCCAACCACATCGAACAGGTGCAGATCACCTACGCCGAAACCCTGGGCGTGGAAAAGCGCGCCGCCTACTACGACCACGCCGGCGCGCTGCGCGACATGCTGCAAAACCACCTGATGCAGCTGTTCAGCCTGACCGCCATCGAGCCGCTGTCCGAATGGGACGCCGACGTGTTGCGCAACCACAAGGTCGAAGTGCTGCGCTCGGTCAAACCGATCAACGCACGCAACGTCAAGCACCACGCCGTACGCGGCCAGTATCGTGCCGGCACCGTCGGACGCAAGAAGCTGCCCGGCTACCGCAGCGAGCCCGACGTGGAAAAAGGCTCCAACACCGAGACCTTCGCTGCCCTGCGTTTCGAGGTCGACAACTGGCGCTGGCAAGGCGTGCCGTTCTACCTGCGCAGCGGCAAGCGCATGGCCAGCAACTGCTCGGAAATCGCCGTCCAGTTCAAACAGACCCCCGGTGCCCTGCCCGGTGCAGTCAAAGCCTCCAACAACTGGATGATCTTCCGCATCAAGCCTCATCAGACCATGACCCTGCTCGCCAACGCCAAGGAACCGGGCCTGGAACTGGAAGGCCGGCAGACCCGCCTCACGGCGCCTTACGACAGCGACGACAGTGGCTTTTCCGCCTACGAGCAGCTGCTGATGGACGCGCTCGAAGGCGACCGCACCCACTTCCTGCGTTTCGACGAGGTCGAAGCCGCCTGGCGCTTGCTCGACCCGGTGCTCAAGGCATGGAAAAACGGCTCACCGGACTTCTATGCCGCCGGCTCCGAAGGCCCCTCCACCCAGGATCGCCTGCTCGATGCCGGCCACCATTGGCGCCCGGTGCATCTGGCGGCCGGCGAGGACGAATAAGGTTTGGCGTCGCGGTGATCAGCCGCCCCGATTGATGCAAGTCATCACATCCTCACGCTGCAACCGCCACACTTCCCGGTGGGGAATCAGGCAATACCACCGGGAACCGTATCAACATGGGATTCTTCCGACGTTTCATTCAACACCGTGTGCACGATGACATCCGCGTCATTTCGCAGCCGTCCACACACGGCAACTCGACGATCCGCTATGACAATACGCTGTTGGATACGTTGCATGACCATCATGCTCGCCTGGGTGTCACGTTTGCCCGCATCAGGACCGAGTTCGATCAGGGTCACGCCGCCGAAACCCGCAAACTGCTGACACAATTCAAGTCCAGTCTGCAAGCACACGTCATGACCGAAAACGTGCGCTTTTACACCTACATCACCCAGCTGACGGAAAGCGATCCCGAGACCCGGCGCACCATGTTCGACTTCCGGCGCGACATGAACCGCATCTCGCGCCAAGTCATCGAATTCGTGAAGAAATGGCAATCGAGCGCATTCGACAGCGTCAACGAGCGCCAACAGTTCGCCGCCGACTACGACATGATCAAGGAACTCCTCGCACAACGCTTCGACAGCGAAGAAGACCACCTCTACCCGATGTACGTTCCGGCCTGAACGATATCAGCATCCCGGCACGGCTTGACCATGGATGCTCGACAACGCAAATTGCAATACGTATTCCATCACGGCCCCCGGTAAATCATCAGGTCGATCCAGCTCGATCCGCGTCCGCCTGCAGCTCGGGCAAGCCGCACACCAATTCGTGCAACACAGCGGCAAACGTAGCCAGCTCTTCCAGCCACGGTGAGGTCCGACGCCAGTACAGGGCCACATGGCGCCCCTTTGGCGTATTGCGTATGCATGCCGCGGTGACGCCATCAAGCGAGGCCAGGCGCTTGCTGGCCAAGCTGGGCACCAGCGTGTAGCCGCCGCGCAGCGCGACCAGCGCCGCCAGGCTTTCCAGACTGACGTCCTGCACGCGTTCATCGTCGTCTGCCGCCTGTGCATCCACGTGGCCTTCGGCCATGACGATGGCCTCGCCCTCAAGCGCGCCCAGCATCACGCTGGTTTGCCCGGCCAGCGGGTGTGAGCGGTGCATCAGCACGTCGTACGGCTCGAAAAACAACGCTTGCCGAACCAGGCCGGCTGGTGGCTCGACCACCTGCGCGAGCACGGCATCGAGCTCGCCCTCATGCAAACGCCGCAGCAAGCCGCGCGGTTTGCCTTCGGACAGGGTCAGGCGCGTGCCCGGAAAATGCCGCGGGAACGGTTCGACCAGATGCGGCAGCAAATACGGACCGAGCGTGCTCAACACGCCCAGGCGCAGCTCGCCGCCGAACGCCGCGGTGCTGTCGTGGGCGACATGATCCAACTCTTCGGCGACCATCAACACGCGATCGATCTGCGCCAGGAGTCGCTGGCCCGACGCGGTTGGCAGAATGCTGCGACCACCGCGCTCGAACAGCACCACATCCAATGCCTGCTCGACCTTCTGGATCTGGTGCGACAGCCCCGAGGGGCTGATGTGCATGGCCCGCGCAGCGGCGGCAAAACTCTCCAGGCGATGCACGGCCTGCACCAGCGCGAGGTCGCGCAGCGACACGGCGGACAGGCCCATCGAAATCTTCGAACGCTGCATGCGTGGAAATCCGCTGGCAAGACAGGAACGGCCGCGGCATCATGGCCGGAGCCCGGTGCATTGTAGCGCCGCGATGCGTCCACACCGCCCCCGAATTCGCGCCATTCATCCCGTTTGCGCGATAATAGGCGTTTGTTTGACGACACTGCCCGCTGTTTGCGTGCAGCCGCGTCCCGTAGTCGATCCAGCCAGGAGCAGCCATGAAAGACTCGTTCTCTATCCGCGACAGCCTTGAAGTCAACGGCAAGAAGTACGCCTACGCCAGCTTGCCCAAGCTCGGCGAGCACTTCGACATCAAGCGCCTGCCCTACTCCATGAAGATCCTGCTGGAAAACCTGGCCCGCCGTGAAGACGGGGTCGACGTCAGCGCCGATGCCATCAAGGCCGTGGCCACATGGGACTCCAAGGCCGAGCCCAGCCAGGAAATCCAGTTCATGCCGGCGCGCGTGGTGCTGCAGGATTTCACCGGCGTGCCGTGCGTGGTCGATCTGGCCGCCATGCGCGACGCCATGAAAAACCTCGGCGGTGATCCGAACAAGATCAACCCGCTGTCGCCGGCCGAGCTGGTCATCGATCACTCCGTGCAGGTCGACGTGTTCGGCAACGAGAACGCGCTGGCCGAAAACGCGCGCATCGAGTTCGAGCGCAACCAGGAGCGTTACAGCTTCCTGCACTGGGGCAAGAAGTCGTTCGACAACTTCAAGGTGGTGCCGCCGTCCACCGGCATCGTCCATCAGGTCAACCTGGAATATCTCGGCCGCGCGGTGATGGCCAGCGACATCGACGGTGAGCAATGGGCCTATCCGGACACCGTGTTCGGCACCGACAGCCACACCACCATGATCAACGGCCTGGGCGTGCTGGGCTGGGGCGTGGGTGGCATCGAGGCCGAGGCCGCGATGCTGGGCCAGCCGTCCTCGATGCTGATTCCGCAGGTCGTCGGCTTCAAGCTCAAGGGCAAGCTGCCCGAAGGCGCGACCGCCACCGATCTGGTGTTGACCGTGACCCAGATGCTGCGCAAGCACGGCGTGGTCGGCAAGTTCGTCGAGTTCTTCGGCCCCGGCCTGCAGCACCTGGCGCTGGCCGATCGCGCCACCATCGGCAACATGGCCCCGGAATACGGCGCCACCTGCGGCATCTTCCCGATCGATGCCGAAACACTGAACTACCTGACCCTGTCCGGCCGTTCCGAGGAGCAGATCAAGCTGGTCGAAGCCTATGCCAAGGCGCAGGGCCTGTGGCACGACGAGTCGACCCCCGAGTCCGAATACAGCGCCGTGCTGGAGCTGGACCTGGCCGACGTCAAGCCGTCCATGGCCGGCCCGCGCCTGCCGCAGGACCGCGTATTGCTGAGCGACATCAAGGCCAACTACGAAGAAAACTTCAAGGACCTGACCAAGCATCGCAACGGCGGCCTGGAGCGTTTCATGGGCGAAGGCGGCTCGACCGCGGTCGGCCGCAAGGAAGCCAATGCCGAGCAAGGCGCGCACGTGTGCGACGATCCGGACAGCTGCGGCATCACCGACGGCTCGGTGGTCATCGCCGCCATCACCTCGTGCACCAACACCTCCAATCCGGCGGTGATGCTGGCTGCCGGTCTGGTCGCGCGCAAGGCCGCCGCCAAGGGCCTGAAGGTCAAGCCGTGGGTGAAGACCTCGCTGGCTCCCGGCTCCAAGGTCGTCACCAGCTACCTGGAAAAAACCGGGCTGATGGACGATCTGGACAAGATGGGCTTCTGGCTGGTCGGCTACGGCTGCACCACCTGCATCGGCAACTCCGGCCCGCTGCCGGCCGAGGTCACCGAAGCGATCGAAAAGCATGATCTGGTCGTCGGCTCGGTGCTGTCGGGTAACCGCAACTTCGAAGGCCGCATCCATCCGACCACCAAGCTCAACTACCTGGCCTCGCCGCCGCTGGTGGTGGCCTACGCGCTGGCCGGCACCTTGAAGCTGGACCTGACCACCGAGGCGCTGGGACAGGACCCCGACGGCAACGACGTGTTCCTGAAGGACATCTGGCCGTCCAACAAGGAAATCTCCGACCTGCTGGCCTCGGCTGTCACCGCCGACATGTTCAAGCAGAACTACTCGGACGTGTTCAAGGGCGACGAGCGCTGGAACGCCATCCAGTCGCCGGATGGCGACCTGTACGAGTGGGACGAAGCATCCACCTACATCAAGAACCCGCCGTACTTCGACGGCATGACCATGGAACTGGACACGGTCAACGACATCAAGGACGCCTACTGCCTGGGCGTGTTCGGCGACTCGCTGACCACCGATCACATCTCGCCCGCGGGCGCGATCAAGAAGGACTCGCCGGCCGGCAAGTTCCTGATCGAGCGTGGCGTCGAGCCCAAGCATTTCAACAGCTATGGCTCGCGTCGCGGCAACGACGACGTGATGGTGCGCGGTACCTTCGCCAACATCCGCATCCGCAACCAGATGCTGGACGACGTCGAAGGCGGCTACACCGTGCACGTGCCGTCCGGCGAGCAGATGGCCATCTACGACGCGGCCATGAAGTACGCCGAAAACGACACCCCGCTGGTGGTGCTGGCCGGCAAGCAGTACGGCACCGGCTCCTCGCGTGACTGGGCCGCCAAGGGCACCATCCTGCTGGGCGTGCAGACGGTGATCGCCGAGTCGTTCGAGCGTATCCACCGTTCCAACCTGGTCGGCATGGGCGTGCTGCCGCTGCAGTTCAAGGATGGCGACTCGATCGCCTCGCTGGGCCTGACCGGCCGCGAGCAGTTCTCGATCACCGGTCTGGAAGGCGGTGATGCCAAGGAAGCCACCGTCACCGCCAAGGGCGAAAACGGCGAGAAGACGTTCAAGGTCGACGTGATGCTGCTGACGCCGAAGGAACGCGCGTTCTACAAGCACGGCGGTATCCTGCAGTACACGCTGCGTGATCTGGCCGGCAAGGCGGCGTAAGCCACCCACCAAGCCAGAGCAAAAAGCCGGCGCCCCCGAGGCGCCGGCTTTTTTCATTATGGTAGGAGCGGCGGAAGCCGCGATCCGCCACCAATCTCGCTCAATCTCGCGCAAAGCCATGCTCTGCGCCATCGCGGCTTCCGCCGCTCCTACCGCGGGCACCATGGAATCGGCGACGCGCTTGCCGCTCCGATGCCGCTATGCTCCAATGCAAACGACCGTTTGCATTGGGGAAGTATCAATGAGCGAAGAACGTCCGTGGCTGGATCACTACCCCGAGGGCGTGCCCGAATCGATCGATGTCGACAGTTACGGTTCCATCGTCGACGTCATCGAGGAAGCCTTCGAACGGTTTCGTCACCGGCCTGCTTTCATCAACTTCGGGCGCACGCTGAACTACGGTGACATCGACCGCCTGAGCGCGCAGTTTGCCGGCTATCTCACCGGCGAACTGGGCCTGGCCAAAGGCGACCGCATCGCCATCATGATGCCGAACGTGCTGCAGTATCCGATCGTCCTGTTCGGTGCGATCCGCGCCGGCCTGGTGGTGGTCAACACCAACCCCCTGTACACCGCACGCGAGCTCAAGCACCAGCTGGTGGACGCCGAGGTCAGTGCCATCGTGGTGGTCGACAACTTCGCCGCCACGCTGGAAAAGGTCGTGGCCGAGACACCGGTCAAGCACGTCATCACCACCGGCATCGGCGACCTGCTCGGCTTCCCCAAGGGCACATTGATCAACTTTGCACTCAAGCACGTCAAGAAGATGGTGCCGTCGTTCAAACTCGATGACGCGGTGCGCCTGACCGATGCGCTCAAGCGCGGCGCAGGGCACAAACCGCCCAAGCCGGAAATCACCCACGACGACATCGCGTTCCTGCAATACACCGGCGGCACCACCGGCGTGGCCAAGGGCGCCATGCTGACCCACCGCAACATGGTCGCCAACATGCTGCAGGCCGGCGCTTGGGTCGGCAAATACATGCGCCCGGGCGAGGAAGTCATCATCACCGCGCTGCCGCTGTATCACATCTTCTCGTTGACGGCGAACGCGCTGGTGTTCATGCGTCTGGGCGGCCTCAACTGGCTGATCACCAACCCGCGCGACATGCCCGGCTTCGTCAAGGAGCTCAAGCGCTCGCATTTCACCGCGCTGACCGGCGTCAACACCTTGTTCAACGGCCTGCTCAACACACCCGGTTTCGAGGCCATCGATTTTTCCGGCCTGCGCCTGACCCTGGGCGGCGGCATGGCGGTGCAACACGCCGTGGCCGATCGCTGGAAAAAAGCCACCGGCTGCACCCTGGCCGAAGCCTACGGCCTGACCGAAACCTCGCCCGCCGTGTGCATCAACCCGCTGGACAACGCGGAATACAACGGTTCGATCGGCTTGCCGATCCCTTCCACCGACGTGGCCATCTGGTCCGATGAGGGCCAACCCGTGGCGCATGGCGAAACCGGCGAGCTGATGGTGCGTGGCCCGCAGGTGATGAAAGGCTACTGGAACCGTCCCGAGGAAACGGCCAAGGTCCTCGGTGACGATGGCTGGCTGCACACCGGTGACATCGCGCGCATGGACGACAAGGGCTACGTCTACATCGTCGACCGCAAGAAGGACATGATCCTGGTATCGGGCTTCAACGTCTATCCCAACGAGGTGGAAGACGTGGTGATCAACCACCCCGGCGTGGCCGAGGTCGCGGCGGTCGGCATGCCCGATGAACACTCCGGCGAGGTGGTCAAACTGTTCGTGGTGAAAAAGGATCCGAACCTGACCGAAGAAGCCCTCAAGCAGTTTTGCCGCGAGGAACTGACCGGTTACAAACGGCCCAAGGCGATCGAGTTTCGCGACGAGTTGCCCAAGAGCAATGTCGGCAAGATCCTGCGCCGCGCGCTGCGCGAAGAAGAACCATCAGGGAAACCTGATTCGTAGGAGCGGCGGCAGCCGCGATGCGCGGTTGTTGCCGCTCCTGCCGTTGTTTTGAGCCAGCAGGCGCGGGTTATGCGAGGCGTCCTATCGTTCCCACGACTCCAGCGTGTCGGCATAACCGCCCAGAAGATCCCACAGCGCCGCCTGCTTGTCCTCCGGAATGCGGCTGTACGCCATGCCCAGCCACTGGTCGTACACGCGTGCCACGCTGGCCTCCAGATGAATGTGAAGATCATGTCGGAAGACCATGTCCAGCACCCAGGTCTGACCTTCGCTGCCGGACCAGTCGCGCGGACGACGCAGCAATACGCCGGTTGCGGAAATGTCCTCCAACTCGGTTGGAAACGACTCGTTGCCGCGACTCATCAGTACGGCGGTTTCGATGCGCATGCGTGCATGTCGCAGCCTGTCTCCGGCAAATTTCGTTGAATAATGCTTGTCCGTCATGTTGCGGTACTCCTGCCCCCTATCAACATCGACATGCTGACTTTCCATGGCCTGAAGCAAAATCCGGGCCAAGATGCACGCATGGCTCGCAACCCCGACCACGGCACATGATTTGCCGCGGCATCGCATGGCGCTGGCCGGCGCGCGAATGGACGTCACACGTCAGTTTGTGCCGGACGCCTGTCGCGGCACCGCAACGGCTGGACTTGTCGGGACACACGCGATAATCTTGTACTACACAGGTGGGATGTCACAAGCGATTGTCGCGAGACGTGAGTCACTGCGTCGCACCGCGTGATCGCGCCTGTTCATCTGGTACATGAAAAGCCTCCATGCCACGAGGCCGGTCGTCCAGTGCAAGTACCGCCTTGCCGCCGACGACGGGCACTCACCACGTGGCCGCCTCAGTTGTTTGCGTCATCCAATCCGCACGGGCACGACAACCCCGTCATCCACCGGATGTATCCGCCGCACGGCAACGAGCGGTCCACGGCACGCGTCAGCCTGGCCCATGATCAATACACAACGAATCGATACGCTCTGACCCGATGAGCACGGAACCCGCAGAAACTGCCGCGCCCGAAACGTCGCAAGGCATGTTCGTACCCGTTCCCCAGCAGCAGGAAATGCCGCTGGCGGTCGTGCACGGCCAGCCGGTCCTGGAAATGCCGCAGGACCTGTACATCCCGCCGGACGCGCTGGAAGTCATCCTGGAGGCGTTCGAGGGTCCGCTGGATCTGTTGCTGTACCTGATCCGACGTCAGAACCTGGACATTCTGGACATCCCGATTGCCGAAATCACCCGGCAATACATGTCCTACATCGACATGATGCGCGACGTGATGCGCCTGGAGCTGGCGGCGGAATACCTGCTGATGGCCGCCATCCTGGCCGAGATCAAGTCGCGATTGCTGCTGCCGCGACCGCCGGTGGAGGAAGGTGCCGAGGAAGCCGACCCGCGCGCCGAGCTGGTACGGCGCCTGCAGGAGTACGAACGCTACAAGACGGCGGCCGAAAACATCGACGCGATGCCGCGCATGGAGCGCGACTTCACCGTCGCGCACGCCCACGTCGCCGATCGCCACGTGATCCGCCTGCCGCCACCGGTGGAAATGCGTGAAATGCTGCTGGCGCTCAAGGACATCATGCAGCGCGCCGAACTGTTCACCCGGCACGCGGTGCAACGCGAGCCATTGAGCGTGCGCCAGCGCATGAGCGACCTGCTGACGCGGCTCGAAGACGGCCAGTTCCACCGCTTCGAGACATTGTTCACGCCCGAGGAAGGACGCCTGGGCGTGGTGGTCAGCTTTCTGGCCATGCTCGAGCTGGCCAAGGAACTGCTCATCGAGATCGTGCAGGATGCGCCGCTGGCGGCCATCTACATCAAGACCGGAAGCGCTTCACCCAACGAGTCCTGACATGGACACCATCAAGCTGAAACAAATCATCGAAGCGGCGCTGCTGGCTTCGACCCAACCATTGACCGTGCCGCATCTGGAGTCGCTGTTCGCCGCCGAGGCGGACGACGATCCGGTCAGCCACGAGCAGATCGCCAGCGCCCTGGAAGCGCTGGGCGACGATTGCGCCGAGCGCGGGGTCGAGTTGATCGAAGTCGCCAGCGGTTTTCGCTTCCAGGTCCGTCAGGATGTGCACCCATGGGTGGCGCGCCTGTGGACCGAGCGCCCCAGCCGCTACTCGCGTGCGCTGCTGGAAACGCTCGCGCTGATCGCCTACCGCCAACCCATCACCCGCGGCGAGATCGAGCAGGTGCGTGGCGTCAGCGTCTCCAGCCACATCACCAAGACGCTGGAAGAGCGCGAGTGGATCCGCGTGGTCGGACACCGCGACACGCCGGGGCGGCCGGCGCTGTTCGGCACCACGCGCACGTTTCTGGACTATTTCAACATCAAGTCACTGGACGAGCTGCCGGCACTGGCCGACATCCTCAATCTCGAGGAGATCGATCCGCAGCTGGCACTGAACGACGACACCCCTGGCGCCGCCAATGTGGCCGCCCCGGAAGCCGCTCCACCAGATGATGATCAGCCCGCCGCGAACGACCCGGCCGACAGCGACACCGCCGAAATGACCGATGACAGCGACGCGCCGGCTTCCGATCCCGACGAGACGATCGACGCCGACGCGGCTGCCGCACCCGACGAGCCCGAGGCCGCCGAGCCCACCACCGATTCCGACGCCGACGCACCCGACGACACGGCCACGACCGGAACAGACTCCGACACGGCCACTGCGGCCGACGAGAATCCCGAGGAGAATCGCGCATGACCGCGCACAACAAATCCGTGCTGACCCTCAAGCGCAAGCCGGCTGAACATGCCGATGCCGCACTCAGCGAACGCCTGCACAAAGTGCTCGCCACCGCCGGCAAAGGCTCGCGCCGCATGCTTGAAGAACGTATCGCCAACGGCGAAATCACCGTCAACGGCGAAGTCGCCGCGGTCGGATCCAGCGTCCGCGCCGGCGATCGCATCACACTCGACGATCATCCCTACGTGGTCGCCACCGACACCCGCGAACATGCCGACGTGCTCATCTACAACAAGCCGGAAGGCGAACTGGTGACGCGCGAGGATACCGAGGGCCGCGCCACGGTGTTCGAACAGCTGCCCAAGGTCCGTGGCGCTCGCTGGGTCGCCATCGGCCGCCTGGACATGAACACCACCGGCCTGCTGCTGCTGACCACCGACGGCGACCTGGCCAACGCGCTGATGCATCCCAGCACCGGCATCGAGCGCGAATACCTTTGCCGTGTACATGGCGAAGTGCCTGACGAAACCCTTGAACGGCTCAAATCCGGGGTCGATCTGGACGATGGCCCGGCACGCTTCGACGCCATCGAGCTGGTCAGCGAAGGCGGCAGCCACAGCTGGTTCCGCGTCACCATCGGCGAAGGTCGCAACCGTGAAGTGCGTCGCCTGTGGGACTCGCAGGGTTTTCTGGTCAGCCGCCTCAAGCGCATTCGCTACGGCAGCGTCGAGTTGCCGCGCATGCTGCGTCGCGGCCAGTCCGAGCCGCTCGACGACGCCAGCATCAAGACCCTTCGCCAGAAAACCGGCCTGGGTGAACCTCAGCCCGTGCTGACACTGTCGCCGGTCCTGCGCCAGCGTCGCGCCCAGCGCGGCGTCACCGAATACAAGCCCGACCAGCAGCGTGACCAACCCGGCGCCTGGACCGGCAGCTATTACAACGAAGCGCGTGAACTGACCGCCTTCGACCGCATCCGCGACGACGGCCCCGGCCGTCCCGGCGGCCAGCGCAAGCGTCGTCCGCGCGGCGACGTCAACGGCAACGTGGCTCGCCCGGACAAGCCTTCGCCGCGCAAGCACAAAAAGAAGCGCAGCGTGGCCCCCGGTCAGGAACTGCCGTCGGTGCGCACCTGGTTTGCCGGTGACGATCGTGGCGGCAACAGCGGTCGTGGCGGCAACAACAACCGTGGCGGCAACAAGGGCGGACCGCGCCGCAACAGCGGCAAAAACCATCGTGGCCGTCACTGAATCCGAATCAGGTCGTCGACATTCAGGAAATGCAACACATGAGCAACGTCCTCATCTATCACAACCCTCGCTGTTCCAAATCGCGCGCCACGCTGAAGCTGCTGCGCGACAACGGCATCGAGCCGACCATCGTCGAGTATCTGTCCGCGCCTCCGGATGCGGCGCAACTGGACCGCATCCTGCGCCTGCTCAAGCTTGAGCCGCGCCAGTTGATGCGCCCGCGCGAAGCCGAATACGCCGACCTCAACCTGTCAGACAACAGCCTTACACGCGAGCAGCAGATCAACGCCATGGTCGAGCACCCGCGCCTGATCCAGCGCCCCATCGTGTTGGTCGACGACGACAAGGCCGCCCTCGGCCGCCCGCCCGAAGCGGTATTGGACATCCTGCCCAAGGCGTGACCGTCCCCATGCGGCTCACGTAGGGCGGGCACTGCCCGCGAATTTGGCGCTCGCGCCGTCATGCAGCCGTTATGGCGGGCAATGCCCGCCCTACGACGCTTCTCGCAAAGGTTACAAATCCAGGGTGAAATCGTCGGCGTCCATCCACGCCGGAAAATGCTCGCGGTAATCGCGCAAGCGCTGCGCATCCAACGTCACGGTCACGACCTGCTCCTGTGCGCCAAGATCGACCAGCGTTTCACCCAACGGATCGAGTGCCGCGCTGTCGCCCGAGTAACACTGCTCGTTGCCATCCACGCCGACGCGATTGACGCCGATACCGTAGCCGAGGTTTTCGATCGATCGTGCACGCAGCAGCGTGCGCCAGGCGTGGCGACGCGGCGTGGGCCAGTTGGCCACGCACACCATCACGTCGTATTCCATGCCGGCACCCGCACCGGCATCGCGCCGATTGCGCATCCACACCGGAAAACGCAGGTCGTAACAAACCATCGGCAGGATCCGCCAGCCGCGCCAGGCCACGACCAGGCGCTCGCCGCCGGCGGCATAGCGCTTGTGCTCGCCGGCGTAACGAAACAGATGACGCTTGTCGTAATGACGTACGTCGCCCTCGGGCGTGGCGAAAAGCATGCGGTTGTAGACGCCTTCGCCGCCCGCACCATCGGCGCGCAGCTGTACGCTGCCGGTGACTGCCGCATCCAGCCGGCGCGCCATGGAACGCATCCATTCGAGCGTCGGACCATGCATGTCCTCGGCCTGGTCGATGGCGTCGTTGGAAAAGCCACTGGTGAATGTTTCCGGGAGCACCACCAAGTCGGTCCGCCCCGCCAGCGGCTCGATCAGTCCGCCGTAATAGTCGCGATTGCCGGCCGGATCATGCCAGCGCGTAGCGCCTTGCACCAACGAAACAGTCAGATCATTCATGGTCATTACAGTCGGCACAGACGTTCGGCGGCGGCCTGCAAGGTTTCGTCACTCTTGGCGAAGCACAGACGCAAGATGCGGGTGGATGGTGGCGTGTCGAAAAACGGCGAGATCGGCACTGCCGCCACCCCGCCTTCGCGCACCAGCCACTCGCAGAAATTGATGTCGTCGGTATCGCGGATGGCCGAATAATCCACAAGTTGAAAATACCCGCCCGGCACATCCAGCAATTTCAGGCGCGAATCCTTGAGCATGACGCGGAAACGGTCGCGTCGGGCACGGTAGAAATCGGACAGGCCAAGATAATGGTCCGCATGGGTTTCCAGCACTTCGGCCAGCGCCACCTGCGCCGGCTTGAAGGTGCAGAATGTCAGGTATTGGTGCACCTTGCGGAACTCCGCCGACAAGGCCTTGGCCGCCACGCAATAGCCGACTTTCCAGCCGGTGCAATGCCAGGTCTTGCCGAACGAACCGACCACGAAGCTGCGCGCGGCCAGCTCGTCATGCCGCAACACGCTTTGATGCCCGTCTTCGGTGTAGACGATGTGCTGGTAAACCTCGTCGGACAACACCACGATGTCGGTATCTCGCACGACGGCCGCCAACTCGTCCAGATCCGCGGGCGAGAACACCGCGCCGCTGGGGTTGTTGGGCGTATTGACCAGGATCATGCGCGTGCGCGGCGTGACGGCATCGCGTACACGCTGCCAGTCGACGCTGAAATCCGGCGTGGTCAACGGCACGCGCACCGCACTGGCGCCCTGCAGGTTGATGGCCGGCTCGTAGCAGTCGTAGGCCGGATCGAACACGATGACCTCGTCGCCGGCCCGCACCACCGCGGCAATCGCGGCAAAAATGGCCTCGGTGGCGCCGGAGGTCACCGTCACCTCGGTGTCGGGGCTCACCTTGCGCCCGTACAGACGCTCGGTCTTGAGCGCGATCTGCTCGCGCAACGGCCCCAGGCCGATACCGGGCGCATACTGGTTCTGGCCGTTGGCCATGGCCCGGGTCACCGCGTCACGCAATGCCTGCGGCGGCTCGAAATCGGGAAATCCCTGGCCCAGATTGACCGCCTGATGCTCGGCCGCCAGCTGGCTCATCACGCTGAAAATGGTGGTGCCCACCTTGGGCAGTTTGGTCTCCAAGCGCATGGCAGCACGTCCGCGGTCCGGAAAACCGCATGCTAGCATGCGCCCCGACCCGTCAGGCCTGACACCCGCGTTGCATTTAGTCTGCTTGCGCTGCTATGATGGCGGACTTGACCAGATTGTTTTTACTCGCTTCGGGAGTCTGCCGTGAAGGTGTTGTCCTCACTCAAGTCAGCCAAGCAGCGTCACCGCGACTGCAAGGTCGTGCGCCGTCGCGGCAAGGTGTTTGTCATTTGCAAGTCCAACCCCCGCTTCAAGGCGCGTCAGCGCTGAGGCGAGCATTGCTTGCACGAAAAAGCCGGCCATGTGCCGGCTTTTTTCATGCCCGAGAAACTTGTCCGCAGGCCAAAAACGCGAAAGGCCCGACAATGCCGGGCCTTTGCGAACTGTTCAAAACTGGTGCCGTTGCGGGGAATCGAACCTCGGACCTACTGATTACGAATCAGTTGCTCTACCGGCTGAGCTACAACGGCGAAGGCGGCGATTCTAGCCGGTCCGGATCATTTGATCAAACCTGATTGATCAATCGCGCTCAAGCAATTGCACGCTGAACAGGCCTTCCGGGTCCGTCCAGGTGTCGACCACGCGCAAACCGGCGTGCGCCACCAGGCGCGCAAACGACGCCTGCGAGTACTTGCAGCTGTATTCGACCTGCAGGCTTTCCTCGGCATCGAAATGAAAGCCCTCGCCGGCCACTTGGACGTCCTGGTCGCGCTGACTGACGATGGATGTCTCGATGCGTTCGGCCATCGGGTTGTAATGCGCGTGATGGGCAAACGCGTCCAGGTCGAAGTCGGCATCCAGGGCACGGTTGAAGTGCGCCAGCATGTTGAGGGTGAAGCGCGCCGTGATGCCCGCCGCATCATTGTAGGCCGCTTCGAGCACCGCCGGATCCTTGACCAGGTCGACACCGACCAGCGCCGCGCCGTGATCGCCCATCTCGGCGTGCATGTGGCGCAAAAGGTCGATCGCGGCATGGCTTTCGAAATTGCCGATGGTCGAGCCCGGGAAATAAATCACCCGGCGTCGCGGCCTGCGCCGCGGCTCGGGAAGCACCAGCGGCCGGGTGAAATCCGCACACACCGGCAGCATTTCGATGTCGGGGAAATCCTCGCGCAGGCGATCGACACTGGCAGCGAGAGCAGTGCGCGAAATTTCCACCGGTGTATAGGCCACCGGCGACTGCAGATGCTCAAGCAGCATGCGCGTCTTGATGCCACTGCCACTGCCGTATTCAACCAGCAAGGCATCCGGGCCCACGCTCCGGGCAATGGCGTCGACATGCGCACGCATCAGTGCCAGCTCGGCCCGGGTCAGGTAATACTCCGGCTGTCGGCAGATCTGCTCGAACAGCGCCGAGCCTTCGGCATCGTAGAAATACTTGGACGACAGACGCCGCGGCCGGCGGCGAAGCGCTGCCAGCACGTCCGCGCGCATGTCCTCCGCGCCGGGGTGGAGGTCATGCAGCTGCCCTGCTCGCGCATTCGCGCTCATGCGTCTTTCCCCAGACGGATACCCATGAACTGCCAGCGGTCCGGCGGGTAGAAGAAATTGCGATAACTGGCACGCACGTGACCGGCCGGCGTCGCACACGAGCCGCCACGCAACACCCACTGGCCGCACATGAACTTGCCGTTGTATTCGCCCAGCGCACCTTCCAGCGGCTTGAAACCGGGATAGGCAACATAAGGACTGCAGGTCCACTCCCAGACATCACCGAACAATTGCAGTGGTCCGTCAGCGTCCGCCTCGGGCGCGCGCGGGTGCAGCAGACCGGATTCCTGGAAGTGGCCTGTGCCGGCGTCGACAAGTGCCGCCAGCGCTTCCCACTCGGCCTCGCGCGGCAAGCGCGCTCCGGCCCAGCGTGCGAACGCATCGGCCTCGTAGTAACTGACATGGCAAACCGGCGCATGCGGATCGATGTCGCAGCGGCCGTTCAAAGTGAACTCGCTGTCGAGGTCGTCGGACCAGTACAGGGGATGCGCCCAACCCGCCTCCTGCACGCGCGCCCAACCCTCGGACATCCACAACGTCGGCGTGCGATAGCCGCCATCGTCGATGAACTGACGGAATTCGGCGTTGTTGACGGGGCGATTGGCCATGGCATGCGGATGCAGCAACTCGCGATGCCGCGGGCGCTCATTGTCATAGCCAAACCCGGCACCTGCATGCCCGCTCTCCACGATGCCTGCATGGCCGGCGATGAAACGCATCGGCACCACGTCGGCGCACCCGGGCCGCGATGCCTGGCCATAGGCCGGCTGCAACGGATTGAGCGAAAACAGATGCTTTATGTCGGTCAGCATCAATTCCTGATGCTGCTGTTCGTGGTGCAGGCCCAGCGTGATCAGCTCCGCCAGCTCGCCATCATCCGAATGGCCTTGGAGCCATTCACGCACACCTTCGTCGACGTGCCGGCGATAGTCCAGTACCTCGGCCAAGGTCGGGCGCGACAGGAGACCGCGCTGCGTGCGCGCATGCATGGGTCCGGCAGACTGGTAATAGGAGTTGAACAGGAAATGCCAGTCGGGATGTCGCGGCTGCCACGCACGGTTGCGTGCCAGCACGAACTTCTCGAAAAACCACGTGGTGTGCGCCAGGTGCCATTTGACCGGGCTGGCATCGGGCATCGACTGCACGACCGTGTCCTCGGGCGCCAGCGGTGCGCACAAGTCAAGGCTGCGTTGGCGCACCCTTGCGTAAAAGTCATGCAACGGTGCGCACGCGGACGATCTCGTCATGTTGTCGGGTCGGGCATTCATCCGTGGCAGGCGCCAGCGGCAGTGGAAAGCACTCTCATGGCGACCCTAGCAGAGCAAAACGACGGGCACAAAAGCGATTGCATGTTCCATTCATCCTGGCGCGATACGGTTCAGCTTGGCGTCCCCCTGCTGACAGCCTGATGTCAGCAGCATGTCCGCCATGTAGCGGTCCTGATACGCTGAGGACAACCACCTGCGGGAATCACCGATGCCCTCGATCGCCATTCATTACGCATCACTGGACGACCTCGATGTCCTGGCTACATTGTTCAATGACTACCGCGTGTTCTACCGGCAGGACCCGGACCTGGCCGGTGCACGCCATTTCTTGCATGAACGCATGCGCTTGCGCGAATCGGTCATTCTGCTGGCATCCGATGCCGACAGTGGCGAAGCACTGGGCTTCGTACAGCTGTACCCCGGATTCTCGTCGGTCGCGGCGATGCGCATCTGGATTCTCAACGACTTGTTCGTGTCGGCCAACGCGCGCCGTCGCGGCGTGGCCCGCGCATTGCTGCAAGGCGCCCGCGACCATGCCCGGGCCACCGGCGTGTCGCGTCTGATCCTGGAAACCAACACGGACAATCAGGCCGCGCAAACGCTGTACGAATCGGAAGGCTGGGAGCGCGAAGACAATCTGCACTACCGTTTACCGGTACGGTGCGCATCATCCTGACGCCGCACCCGGTCACTTCAATTGCAACAACCAGCAGCCGTGAATATCGGCGTGTCGTGCATAATCGAACGGAATGCTGGAATCACTCCAGTCGACGATCTCGAACGTGTTTGACAGTGCTTCGTCATCCAGCTTGAAACGCCTGAAATTGTTGGAAAACACGATCACGCCGCCGGGCTCCAGATGACTGGCACATGCTTCCAGCAGCGCCACGTGGTCGCGCTGCACGTCGAAATCACTGGCGCGGCTGGAATTGGAAAACGTCGGCGGGTCGACGTAGATCAGCCCGTAAGTGCCGTGCGTATCGCGCAAAAAATCCATCGCATCGGCGCGCGCCAGGGTGTGCGCGCGCCCCGTGAAGCCATTGCGTTCGAGATTGCGCGAGGCCCATTCCAGATACGTGGTCGACAAGTCCACGCTGGTGGTCGCGCGTGCGCCGCCGGCGGCCGCGTACACACTGGCACTGGCGGTATAGGCAAACAGGTTGAGAAAACGCCGGCCACGCGCCATCTCGCGGATGCGCTCGCGCACCAGACGATGATCGGGGAACAAGCCGGTATCGAGGTAATCGAACAGATTGACGAGGAACTTCAAACCGCCCTCCTCGACCTCGACCAGTTCACCACGCCGATCCATCACGCCGTACTTCGAGCCACCCTTGCCGCGCTCGCGACGCTTGACGGCGACACGCTCGCGCGGCACATCAAAGGCTTCGCCGGCCGCACGCACCAGCTCGTGCAGGCGCGTACGCGCCACCTGCACGGGGATGTCGCGCGGCGCACGGTATTCCTGCACATGCAGGTAGGTCGTGCCGTCCGTGGCGGCATACACATCGACAGCCGCCGCATACTCGGGCAAGTCGCGATCGTAGGCGCGCCAGCAATGGATGTTCTCGCGCGCGAGGCGCTTGCGCAGGCGGCGTTCGTTCTTGCGCAGACGATTGGCCACCATCTGTGCACCATCGGAAAGCGGACGCGGCTCACGTGCCGCCTGCTCCGTCTCGGCCAGGTTGAACAGGAGAAGCGGCGTCTTCAACGCACCGTTGTACAAGGCGTACTGCTTGTGCGCACGCAGCCCCGTGGCATGGCCCAGCGCCGCCTCACCCACCAGCAGTGCGGCCTGCCAGCCGACGAACTCGTTGCGCAGCGTATCGCCAAGAACGCGGTACAGCGCCGGCATATCGGCACGTTCACCCAGACGTTCGCCGTACGGCGGATTGGTGATCACCAGGCCCGTATCGGCTCCGTGCGGAGCCTTGAGATGCGCGACATCACGACGCTCCAGTTGCACGAAACCGGCCACGCCGGCCAGCTGCGCATTGTGTTTGGCCACCTGCACCATGTGCGGATCGACGTCGCTGCCGAAGAAGGCCGCGCGCAATGTGCGCAAGCCGGCATCGGCACGTGTGCGTGCGTCCTCCCGCAGATCATCCCATGCGTCGACATCATGTCCGCGCCAGCCCAGAAAACCGAAGTAGTCGCGATCCAGCCCCGGCGCGACATCCGCCGCCATCCACGCGCCCTCGATCAGCAACGTGCCCGATCCGCACATCGGATCGACCAGCACGCCGCCGGCGGCATACGCCTCCAGCCACCTGGCCCGCAACAACATCGCCGCGGCGAGATTCTCCTTCAGCGGTGCCTGCCCCTGACGATCACGCCAGCCACGCCGATGCAATGGCGTGCCGGCCAGGTCCAGCGACACGTCGGTGCGCTGGCGACCCACATGCAAGTGGATGCGGATGTCCGGAGTGTCGGGATCGACATCGGGCCGCGCCTGCGCGCGCTCGCGGAATTGGTCGACCACGGCATCCTTGACGCGCTGGGCAATGAAGCGGCTGTGGCCCTTGCTGCCGGCGGCCAGGGTCGCCGACACCGCCAGGGTCCCGTCCAGCGCCAGGTGTCGTGACCAGTCGACCGACTGCACACCGGCATACAACGCGGCATCGTCGCCCGCGTCAAAAGACGCCAACGGCATCAATACACGACTGGCCAGACGCGACCACAAACAGGCGCGATAGGCATCGACCAGCTGCCCGGAAAAATGCACGCCGGCGCGCGCCTCGTGCACGTCGCCGGCACCAAGCGCGACCAGCTCGTCGCGCAACAAATATTCCAGCCCCTTGGGGCAGGTGGCAAAGAAAGCGCGGGAATCGGATACGACGTCGTTCATGCGGCGCGTTGCTCCGTGGAACACTGCTTCAGAAACAGGCGGAACTGGTCCGTGATCTTGTCCACGTGATCGGCCAGACGGTGACCATCGGCCAACATCAGGCACGGCACGCCGCGACCGCGTGCAAGCTCGAGTACGGGCTCGGGCGGACACACGTCATCGACATAGCCGTGGATGAGCATGCTCGGCACCTCGCGTGCCATGTCGAACGCTTCGCCATAACCGGGAATCCCGGTCGGCAGCGCCAACAAGAACAACCCGGCACACGGCAGCTGCATCGACGCCAGTCCCGACACGAACGCACCCATGCTCGACCCGACCAGCACCGGCGGCGTACCGGCGCGCGCCATGCACCCCGCCAGTTGCTGCACGCGCGGGCGCACCGAACCGGCCAGGCCATGGGCGTCGCAATCACCGTAATCCGGACGCTCGGTGGTCCAGCCCAGCGCTTCGGCCGCCTGCGCCAACGCGCTGACCTTGGTCGCCTGCGGACTGCTGTCCGAACCGTGCGAGAGAATGATGTGGCCGGACATGACGTTGTCCATCAAGGCAAAAAAGTATCGTACCGTCATCATGACAATGACGCGACACCATGCTGCACCGCGCCAACGCCAGCCGGCAACGCGCCGTTATAATTGCGCCTCCCCGCACAACGTGGAATCCGCATGCCTGCATCCCGTGTAGCCGAACTGGTCGAACTGCTGACGCTGGAGCGCCTGGAAGACAACATTTTTCGTGGCCAGAGTCGCGATATCGGCACCCGCTACGTGTTTGGTGGCCAGGTGCTGGGCCAGGCGCTGTCCGCGGCCCAGAGAACCGTCGACCCAGACCGTCAGGCCCACTCGCTGCACGGCTATTTCCTGCGTGCCGGCGACATCAACGCGCCCATCATCTATCAGGTCGAGCGCGCGCGCGATGGGCGCAGCTTCTCGGTGCGCCGCGTGGTCGCCATCCAGCACGGCCAGACCATCCTCAATTGCGCGGTGTCGTTCCAGGTCGAGGAAAAAGGCTTCGAGCACCAGTCGAGCATGCCCGAGGTACCGCAGCCGGAGGATGTCGAGCCGCTGGAGCCGATGACCGAGGACGAGCTGAAGAAATTTCCGGTCAAATTGCAGCGCTGGCTGGGCATGGACAGTCCGTTCGAGTTCCGCAAGGTGTGGCCGCGCAACGAGTTCAAGCCGGAAAAACGCCCGCCGTACCAGCACATCTGGTTTCGCCTGACCGAGAAGATCGACGACTCGCCGATGCTGCAGCGCGCGATGCTGGCCTATGCCTCGGATTTCCACCTGATCGGCACAGCCACCCTGCCCCACGGCATCTCGTATCTGAGCCACAACATGCAGATGGCCAGCCTCGACCATGCGATGTGGTTCCACCGCCCGTTCCGCGCCGACGAGTGGCTGCTTTATTCGTTCGACAGCCCCACGGCACAAGGCGCGCGCGGATTGGCGCGCGGCACGATTTTCCAGCGCAACGGCACCTTGGTCGCATCCACGGCACAGGAAGGCCTGCTGCGCCTGCGCGACGACGACCAAGGCAACGGGTAACATAGCCGCATGCGTGAAATTTATACGTCCCCCCGCCCCAAGAACGTTGATCGCGTGGTCGCGCTGCTTGCCGAGCATGGCATCGAGACGCGGATCCGGAACCGTACGGTCTACGACCGGCAAACGTTCGGCGGTTTCAGCTACGGACCCGGTGCCGACCGTTCCGACTGGGAACGCGTGGAGGTGAAGTTTGCCAAGGATCTCACCCCGGCTCGCGCCCTGCTCAAGGAGATCGGCATCGCGCCGGTGACGCGCTTTGCCGAGGAACTGGAAATATCACGCAACCCGCGCAAAAAGCGCGACAGAAAAGCCTTCGCCGTTCGCCTGCGCTCGGTCCTGTTGCTGCTGGTGGGGGTCGCTTTCGTCATCGCCATCCTGACCATGAACGGGGTCATCTGAGGCAGCGCTACAATGGTGTCATGCGCTCCGAACGTGTCCGCCTGTTCCAGACCCTGCCGCATGCCTGTGGCTACTACCCGGAGCGGGTGGCACAAAACCTGGTGATCGACCCCGCCGCGCCGCAGCTTGACCGGTTGTATCCGCAGGCATTGGCCCATGGTTTTCGTCGCGCCGGCGGCCATCTTTACCATCCGCGCTGTCCGGCCTGCCACGCCTGCACGCCGTGCCGGATACCGGTCAACGCATTCGCGCCGGACCGCAGCCAGCGCCGTTGCCGCAAGCGCAACGCCGACCTCGACTTTCAGGTGACCGACCCGGGTTACAGTGACGAGCGCTATGCGCTGTACAAGAACTATCTCGGTCAGCGTCATCGTGACGGCGGCATGGACGACGCCGGCAAGGACGACTTCGTCCGCTTTCTCGACGCGCCCTGGAGCGCCACGCGATTCCTCGAGTGGCGCCTGCACGGACACCTGCTGGCCGTTGCCGTGACCGATGTCGACGACCACGCACTGTCGGCGGTGTACACGTTCTTTGATCCGGCACCGCGCCACCGCGGACTGGGGACGTACGCGGTCATGTCGCAAATCGCCTGGGCACGGAAGCTCGGGCTCACCTACGTGTATTTGGGCTACTGGATCGAAGGCCACCCCAAGATGGACTACAAGCGCCGCTTCCGCCCGCTGGAAGTGCTGCGCGAGGATGGTTGGCGCGTGCTTGACGGACGCAGTGATTGATCATCCGTACCGTTCGTGCGCGATGCGCACGCTACGCCATCAGGTCTTGCGCGTGGTTTTCGGGTACGGAAACAGCTCGACCATCGGCAATGACATGCCGTCGTCGCCGACCACGCGGCAATGCGTGCGATCAAGCTGGCGCGGGCTTTCCACGCCGCAGCTGTGCGCGATGATGCCAACCTCGTGCATCAGATTGGTGGCGTACTGACTGACGCGCTCGGCCTTGTCGGCCACCACCAACCCGCGTTGCAAACGCGGATTCTGCGTGGTGATGCCGGTCGGGCAGGTGTTGCGGTTGCATTGCAACGACTGGATGCAGCCCAGCGCAAACATGAAGCCGCGCGCCGAATTGACGAAATCGGCGCCCATCGACATCGCCCAGGCCACGTCGTAGGCGGTAATGCGCTTGCCCGAACAGATCACCTTGATCCGATCGCGCAGGCCATGCGTGATCAACGTGTTGACCAGCATCGGCAAGGACTCGTGCAACGGCAGGCCGACGCCTTCCATCAAGGTCTGCGGCGCCGCACCGGTGCCGCCTTCGGAGCCGTCGACGATGATGAAATCAGGTGCGCTTTCGATGCCGCGCTTGTGCACCTGATCACACAACTCCTCGACCATTCCCATGTCGCCGAACACCGCCTTGAAACCAGTCGGCAAACCGGTCAATTCGCGCACGTGGGCGGTGAAATCCATCAGCTCGGCCACATTGCCGATGTCGAGATGGCGATTCGGGCTTTGCGAATCCTCGCCGACGGGAATGCCGCGGATCGCTGCGATCTCCGGCGTTACCTTGGCGCCCGGCAACAGCCCGCCCATCCCCGGTTTGGCCCCCTGCCCGAGCTTGATCGAAACCATCTTGACCTGCTCGTGCGCGCACACGTCCTTGAGCTTGTCGTCATCGAGCTTGCCGTCAGGTGTACGCACCCCGTACTTGGCGGTACCGATCTCGAAAATGATGTCGCAACCGCCCTCCAGGTGATACGGAGCCAGCCCGCCCTCGCCGGTGTCCATCCAGATACCGGCCTTGGCCGCGCCACGCGACAACGCGCGTACCGCCGGCGCCGACAACGCGCCGAAGCTCATGGCCGAAATATTGAAAAACGCCGCATGCGAATACGGCTGGCGTGCATGCGGCCCGATCGTGACCGGCGGAGTGTTGTCCGCATCTGCGGCCAGCTCGGGGAACGCGGCATTGACGAAGAACGGCACGCCCTCGCGCCGGAGGTCACGGGTGGAGCCGAAGCCACGCGTGACTTCCTCGTTCTTGCAGGCCCGATAAACCCAGGTCCGGTCGGCACGGTTGAACGGCAGTTCCTCGCGATCATTGGAGTACAGGTACTGGCGGAAAAATTCGCCCAGATGCAGGAACCAGTAGCGGAAGTGCCCGATCAGCGGAAAGTTGCGCAACACCGCATTGCGCGTCTGGCTGCGATCGCGCACCCAGGACACCGCCAGAAACACGACGACCAACGCCAGCACCACCAACAAGGCGGTCGCCACCACCTCGACCAGCACGATCAACCAATGCGAAAACATGAACTTGTCCTTGACACCAATTGGAGGTCATTCTAGCCGGGAACATCAATCGCGGCGACGCCTGCCCACAGCCACGGCCAAGGCGATCCAGCCGACCACGAATACCAGACCACCGATCGGCGTCACGAATCCGATCGCCGTCGGCGCGCCCATGGCCAGCGCATACAAGCTGCCGCAAAACAGCACGATGCCCACGGCAAACGCCCACAGCGCAACCCTCCGCGCGCGACTGGTCGACGGCAGCAGCAGCGCCGCGACCAACGCCAGCACATGCCAGAACTGGAAGCGTACGGCGGTCTGCCAGACACCCAGACTGTGTGCATCGAGCACGCCACGCAAACCATGCGCGCCCCAGGCACCAAGCAACACCGCCCCGGCGCCAAACACGGCAATCATCACGATCAAGGCATTTTGTCGCATTCGCGGCTCCATCAACGCAGCACCCGTGTGCTTGGCGTATCCTTTCATCATGACATATGCAGGCCCACGACAGCCCGTTCGCACACGCCCGGTGCACCAATTTGCCTGGTTGCTGATCGCGGTGACGGCCTTGCTTCTCGGGGCATGCTCATCAGGTCAATCCGATCTCACCTGGAAGCTCAACACCAGTGTGCGTGGACACCTGCCCGACCTCCAGTTCACGCTCACCGACGACAACGGGCAAGTCGTCACCGCCAAAAATTACCGCGGCAAGGTGGCCATTCTCTATTTCGGCTACACCCACTGTCCCGACGTCTGTCCGCTTACCTTGACTCACCTGCACATGGTCATGGAAAAGCTCGGTCCGTTGGCCAAACACGCACGCATCCTGTTCGTCAGCGTGGACCCGGCGCGCGACACACCCGAGGTGATGCACCAGTACGTGAACGCGTTCGACAAGCGGGCCGTGGGGCTGACCGGCACCGAGGAGCAGATCCGCGACATGGCCAAGCGTTATCGCGTGGCCTTCACCCGCGGGCCGTCCAACGAGCGCGGCGGGTACGAGGTCAACCACAGTTCGGCCATCTACATCTTCGACGGCAAGGGCCGCGTGCGCCTGCTGGCCACGCCCACCGACACGCCAAACCAGATGGCCCACGACATTCGCCAGCTGATCGAGCTGAACCACGAATCATGAGAATGTTTTCCGCCCTGCCGCTTGCCGCCGCGCTCGCATTGACCGGTGTGCCCCTGCATGCCGGCGATACACCGGCAGTGACCGTCGATCACGCCTGGGTCCGGCTGTTGCCAGGCACCTTGCCGGCGGGAGGCTACGCCACGGTGCACAACAGCGGCAACACGCCACGCACCGTGACCGGCGCCAGCAGCCGCGATTACAAGCACGTCATGCTGCACCAGAGCACCACGCAGGGCGGCATGTCCCGCATGCGCATGATCGACAAGCTCACCGTGCCCGCGCATGCCACGGTCAAGCTCACACCGGGTGGCTATCACCTGATGCTGATGAACGCGACACACACCATCAAAGTGGGCGACATGATTCCGGTCACGCTGCATTTTGCCGACGGCAAGACGCTGACCGTGCAGTTCAAGGTGCGCCCTGCCAACGCGCACTGACCTGCGCGCACCGACCTGAGTCATCGCGCCGGCGCCGAGCGTCGTGGCTTGCGCTCGGGAAGCCGCCCCGCAGACGACAGGCTTGCCCAATGGTGGAACGCGATCAACGCGCCCCACACCATCATCATCGCGCTGGGCACCCACAGGATGAGCCCGCCCAGATGCTGCGACTGCATCGGACTGATGGTGCTGAATGCGCGTCCACACAGGTTGTAGAACGGGTAAAGCTCATGACGGGTGAAGGTCACGTAGGCACCGGTCACGACCTGCGGCATGGCCACGAACAACGGCACCAGGACGCGCCAGCCAGCGGCCAGGCGCGCCGGCGGATGCGGACGACGATCAAGCACCAGCCACCAGAACAACAGGCCATCGACGGTCACGCTCCAGTTCATCAGGCGATAAACGCGCCAGTCGAGCATGGCCACGAAGTGGATCGGCGGATACAGCCAGAACACGATGATGCCGGCAAACACGATCGACGCCACCACCGGATTGAGCAACATCTCGAACACGACGCGTACCGGCAGGCTGCGCATGAACGGATTCCACAAGTGCACGCGTACCCACAGCGGCATTCCGGCACGCAAGGTCGAGCCGGGCATGGCCAGAATGATCAGGAACGGCCCCATGTGATGCAGGAACAGGTGCTGCACGCGGTGCACGAAAAACTCGCGCTGCGCGTAATAATCGAAATGCGTCTGCAGCATCACGTAGATCAGCGCCAGCCCGACCCAGAAGCAGAACTGGCGCCAGAAGCCCGGCGCACGCCGCAGGCTGCCGCGCAGATACAGCAAGGCCGACAAGCCGACCACGATGACCACGGTCGGGGAAAGCTCCCAGGGAACGAGCCAGGAAAAGACGCTCATGATCCTTGCATTAAAACAGAGCCGGCGTCGTCATTGGGCCAATGCAAGCCAGCTGCGCGTTTATGCCGCGCGAAAACGGTGCAATGCGCTCCGCACAGGCGTCAATGACGACGCCGACGGCGTCCATGCCAGTTGCGCCACGCACCGTAGCCGATGCCGAAAAGCATCAGCAGCAGCGGCACCAACAGGATATTGATGAGCTTCAAGCGCACGCCCAGGGCATCGATCTCGGCATTGAGTTGATGCTGCACGTCGCGCAATTGCTTGCGCAGCTCCAGCTTGCGCTTGAGGTTGCGGTCAAGTTCCTTGCGCTGCTCGGTAGTGCTTGCCGACTTGCCTGGCTGCAGCTCGGCCAGACGCCGTTCGGTCGCCTCCAGCTCGGCTTCCAGCTCGCGCTTCTTGACGCGGAATGTCTCGTCCGCGGCACGGCGCATGGCCACCACGCGCGTGAACGGTCGCTGTGAGGTGGCGCGACCGCGAATGGAGATCAGCGCCGACGAACCGCTCAGGTAATCGATGATGTTGGTGACGAAGTCGCCATTGCCGGCAAACGCGCTCAGCAGCGTCTGCCCCAGGAATGGCGTCGGCTGTACCCACATGCGATTGGACAACAGGTCGGTGTCGGCAACCAGGATGATCTCGTTGGATTGTTTGGCCTGGTGCAGATCACCGGGACCATCGCGATTGGGGAAAGCGGTATGAAAAACCCCGCGCAGACGCGCGGCAATGACGTAGTGCTCGCCGCTGGGCTGGTAATGGCGCAAAAGCGCGGTCGGATCGACCGTCAGACGTACCCGCCGCGCCGGCACCAGCATCGCGTCGCCACTGGTCTGCACCAGCGGTTCGAGACGCGATGCGGTATCGCGGGCAAGCTCGAAGTGACCACTGGTGGACACGTTGATGTTGCGCAGACTGGCGGTGATCACGTCGTGATGATTGAGGTTGTCCGACACCAGGCCCAGCATGGCCGGATGACGCACCGGCTTGGAACCCGATGGCAAAGTGATCGACAGCGCCCGCGAGCGGTCCAGGACGACCTGACGCGGATTGAATTTGACACCCCAGGCATCAAACAGACGCGGCAGATCCGAATAACTTCCGGCCACGCTGCCGGCCACGGCACCGACCGGCAAGGCATCCATCTCGGCGTCGGGATCGACGAACACGACCAGATGCCCGCCATGCAGCACGTACTGGTCGATGGCGAACAGGGCCTGTGTCGGCAAGTCCTTGGGGTGAATGACCAACAATGTCTTGACGTCGTTGCCGATGCGCTTGACCGAGTCCGCGTCCAGCATGTGGATGTCGAACAACTGGTTGAGCTGGCGCATGATCGCCCACGGCGGCGTTCCGGTCACCGCATCACCGTTGATCGGCAGGCTGCTGATGATGTCCACGCGCGGCTTGTGCGGCATGTTCAACTCGTACAACAGTTTGGCGATGCCGTACTCGAGAAATGCCTCCTCGTTGGGATCGAAGAACGGGATCGACAGCTGCTTGCCGCTTGCGTTGCGCCCGGCCAGGCCAAAAAACACCCGCTCGCCGTTGCTTCCGCCGGGCATGGCGGTCAAACCGGCACCAAAAGCGCGATCCTCGTCGTCGGAATACGGCACCGGGTCGACCACCTGCAGGCTCAACTTGCCATGCGAGCGTGCCACCATCTCGTGCAGCATCTCCTTGACACGTTCCTCGTAGCTGCGCAGCTTGGGCAGATCGCGCGTGGCGTGGCTGGAAAAGTACAGCGTGAGCCGGATCGGTGCGCGCAGCTGATCGATGATGCTCAGTGTGCCCGGCGTCAGCGTGTACAGACCGTCCTCGGTAAGGTCGATGCGCGGAGCACGCTGCCACTGTGCAGTAGCAACCACCGCGGCGACGAACACGACCACCAGGATGGCCAGCCCCAACGCGGCGAGAAACGAGCGACGCATCACGGCACGCATCTCAACTGGCCCGCCGCATGTTGAGCATGATCACGCCCGCAGCCAGCCAGAACACGATGCTGAGCACAAAATAAATCATGTCACGCACATCCAGCACGCCGCGCGCAATGGCCGCGAAGTGCTCGAGAAAACTCATGTCGGCAACCGCCTGCACCAGCGGCGCCGGGAGAAAGCCCGATGCGGCATCCATCACCAACGGCTGTCCGGCCAGCAGCAGCAGGAAACACACCGCCGCGGTCAGCACGAACGCGACCACCTGACTGCGGGTCAGCGTGGACATGCAGCAACCCACGGCCAGATACGCGCCGGCCATCAACAGACTGCCGAGGTAACCGGCCAGGATCACGCCGTTGTCGGGGTCGCCCAGATAGTTGACGGTCAGCCAGATCGGGAACGTCAGCGCCAGCACCAGGGCGACGAACATCCACGCCGCGAAGAACTTGCCAAGCATGGCCTGGGTGGCCGTGATCGGCAGTGTCAGCAGCAACTCGAGGGTGCCGCGTTTGCGCTCCTCGGCCCACATCTGCATCGACAATGCCGGCACCAGGAACAGGTACAGCCACGGATGAAAATTGAAGAACGGCTGCAGGTCGGCCTGGCCGCGCTCGTAGAAGTGACCAAGGTAAAACGTCAGCGCAGCAGCCAGGATCAGGAAGATCACGCTGAACACCCATGCCAGCGGCGTGACGAAATAGCTGCGCAGCTCGCGGCGCATGACGGCGAACACCGCGCTCACGGCGCCGCCTCCGAACGGGTGGTGATCTGCCGAAACACCTCGTCCAGTCGCCCGCGCTCGAGCTGCAGCTCGGACAGCTCCAGGCCTTGTTCGCTCAACAACGTTTGCACCGGCTCGAGCACCTTGCAGCCGGTTTTCGGAAACACGGTGATGCGGCCGTCCAGCGGGTCGGTCTCGACCGCGGCCACGCCGGGCAGTCGTTGCAACATGCGCCGCGCCACGCCGGCACCGGGAGCACTGAACGACACCGCGCCGTGATAGCGCGAGCGCGTCTCCAGCTCGGCGGGCGTGGCGTCGGCGAGAAGTCGACCGGCGGCAATGATGACCACGCGGCTGCACAGCGCATGCACTTCTTCGAGCAGATGCGTCGACACCAGAATGGTGCGATCACGGGCCATGGCGTCGATCAGGGTGCGCACCTGCTGCTTCTGGTTCGGGTCCAGGCCATCGGTCGGCTCATCAAGCATCAACGCCGGCGGATCGTGGATGATGGCCTGAGCCAACCCCACGCGACGACGAAACCCCTTGGACAACGTATCGATGGGCTGACGCAGCACATCCTCCAGTTGCAACCGCTCGACCACGCTGTCGAATGCGTCCCAGCGCGTCTCGCCCTTCAAGCCGCGCGCGCGGGCAATGAAGTCGAGAAATTCGCGTACCGTCATCTCGCCGTAGCTTGGTGCGCCCTCGGGCAGGTAACCCAGCGCGCGCCGCGCCGCCAGCGGCTGCTTGCGCACGTCGAAACCGCACACGCGCGCTGTTCCCGACGTGGGTGCGAGAAAACCCGAAATCATGCGCATGACCGTCGACTTGCCGGCACCGTTCGGACCCAGCAAGCCCAATACCTGCCCCGGCTCGACACGCAGGCTCAAACCATCCACGGCGGTCAGCGAACCATAGCGGCGGGTGAGCTGGTCGGTTTCGATCATGCGCGTCGCGTAAACGGGGGCGGAGGGGATTGAACCTCGGGATTGCGGGGCTTCGCAAAGTTACAGTGCAGTGTAACGGCCTGCAAAAGTTTAATCCCGTCCGTCTCGACTTGAGGCAAGAAAAAAGCCCCGGCCGCGAAGGCAGGGGCTTTTTTCTTGTTGCTGCGGATCGATCAGGCCCCGATGGGAGCCGCCGCCGGCCGTTTCGGACCCAGTGAATCACTGGCCTCACCGGCCGTGCTGCCGGCCTTGGCCGGCGCACTGCCGGCACTGGCGGGTGCGCTGGACGCGCTGGCCGGCGCGCTGGACGCATTGGCCGGCTGCGCGAACGGGTTGCGTGGCTCCATGCCGGCTGCCTGTTCCGGCGTCTGCTCCGGCGCCTTGGCCACCGGCAGCAAGATCTTGAAGAACTGCTGATCGAACATCAGCGGCTTGCCGTTCGGACCCAAGTCGCCATAACCCTTGACCTGCTTGTCGTAGAGGCGATGCGCGACCGGGTCGAAGGGGTAGCCGTGGGTCTTGGCGTAGGCCTTCAGGCGCAGGCGCGTCACCGGAACACCGGCCGGCGAGCCGTACCACACGCCTTGCAGTGCCTTGCCACCGAACGCCAGCATGGCACGCACGTCCTTGGTGATGATCAAGCGACCCTTGTCATCCAGTGTGCCCGGATGCGGACCGATCTCG
>DASSKC010000025.1:0-34808 GCA_035690885.1 Oleiagrimonas sp.
CATGGCCATGGAGCGACGCTCCGAACCCATCAGGATCTTGTCCTTGGCCTGCTCCATGTGGCTCATGTGCACCTCGCGCGCATTCTCGCGCGCGGCGAACAAGGCGGCCTCGTTGACCAGGTTGGCCAGATCGGCACCGGAGAAGCCCGGCGTCCCACGTGCGATCAGCGACGCCTCGACATCGGCCGCCACCGGTACCTTGCGCAGGTGCACCTTGAGGATCTGTTCACGACCCTTGACGTCGGCCAGACCGACCACGACCTGACGGTCGAAACGGCCCGGACGCAGCAGCGCCGGATCGAGCACGTCGGGACGGTTGGTCGCGGCAATCACGATCACGCCCTCGCCACCCTCGAAACCGTCCATTTCGACCAGCAGCGCATTCAGGGTCTGCTCGCGCTCGTCATGACCACCACCCAGGCCGGCACCACGATGGCGACCGACGGCATCGATCTCGTCGATGAAGATGATGCACGGCGCATGCTTCTTGGCCTGGTCGAACATGTCGCGCACGCGACTGGCGCCGACGCCGACGAACATCTCGACGAAGTCCGAACCGGAGATGGAGAAGAACGGCACCTTGGCCTCGCCGGCGATGGCCCGGGCCAGCAGCGTCTTGCCGGTCCCGGGAGGGCCGACCATCAGCACGCCGCGCGGAATGCGTCCGCCCAGCTTCTGGAACTTGGATGGGTCCTTGAGGAACTCGACCAGCTCGCCGACTTCCTCCTTGGCTTCGTCGCAACCGGCCACGTCACCGAAATTGACCTTGACCTGATCCTCGCCCTGCAGCTTGGCGCGCGACTTGCCGAAGCTCATCGCGCCGCGACCACCGCCGCCGGACTGCATCTGGCGCATGAACCAGATCAGCACCGCCACGAAGATGATGATCGGCAACCAGTTGATCAACAGACCCAACAGGGAAAAACCGCTGTCCGACGGCTGCTGGTGCACTTCGACATCATGCTCGAGCAAGGTCGGAACCAGGCTGTCGTCGGCATATGGCGCGACCGTATGCAAGGCGCTGCCGTCCTTGAGCCGTCCGTCGATGGTCGGCGGCATCTTGGAGCTGATGGTCACCTTGGCGACATTGTCATTCTTGACCTTCTGCACGAAAGTCGAATACGCCATCTTCTGCGGGGCATTGCCCTGCGGCGCGAAGCTTTGGAACACGGCAACCAGCACCACCGCGATGACCAGCCAGAGCAACAGATTTTTGACCATTGGGTTCATGCGCTTGATTCTTGCAAAAAAATTTTACCGGTCAACGACGTCCGCTGGCCAGCGCGTATACCTCGCTGGAGCGCGCGCGCGAGGCCTTGGGTTTGCGCATCCTGACGTGCCCGAAGTCGGCACGCAAGTCACGCACGTATTGATCAAATCCGACGCCCTGGAACAACTTGGTCAGGAACGCACCGCCGGGTCGAAGCCATTCACGCGCGAAAGCATGCGCCAGTTCCGCCAAATGCATCGCGCGCGCCTGGTCCGCCACGGCCACACCACTCATATTGGGGGCCATGTCCGACAGTACAAGGTCGACGCGTCGGCCTTCCAGGCAAGCTTCCAACTCGCGCAATGGCGCATCCTCGCGAAAGTCGCCCTCGATGAAATCGACGCCGGCCAGCCCCTGCATGGGCAGGATGTCCAATGCGATCACGCGCCCGGTGTCACCCAGTCGCGCACGCACCAATTGCGACCAACCACCCGGTGCAGCGCCCAGATCGACCACGGTCATGCCGGGCCGCAGCAAGCGGTCGCGCTCAAGCAGCTCCTCCAGCTTGAAGGCCGCGCGCGAGCGCCAACCCTCTTCCTGGGCACGCTTGACGTAGACATCGTCGAAATGCTCCCGCAGCCAGCGGGAACTGCTTTTGCTGCGAGCCATGTCGGCATTGTCCAAAAGTCGAAAACCACGTGCCCATGATAACCTTTACCGCCGTACTGCTGCGAGTCGAACCTGAACGCCATGGCTTCGCCCACCCGCTCCCGCCGCCCTGCCGCCGGACCCCGGAAGACCCAACACGCCGCCGGCAAACCCGGACGCCACGACAAACCCGCGCCATCCGGCGCGCAGCGCGACAGTCGACCGGCGAGCGATCCCGTTGCGGCGCCATTGCCGCTTGCCGCGACCCAGCGGCGCTACCTGCGCGGCCTTTGTCACAATCTCAAGCCTTTGATAATGCTTGGAAACAAAGGCATCACCGACAACCTGAAAACCGAATTGTCGCTCACGCTCGATCATCACGAGCTGGTCAAGATCCGGCTCTCCGGTGGCGATCGCGAAGAACGCCAGCAACAGCTCGATGCCCTGCTTGAAGCCAGCGGTGCCGAGCTGGTGCAGCAGATCGGGCACGTTGCCAGCGTGTTCCGCCGCAACCCCGAGAACCCCAAACTGGCCCTGCCACGCTGAATCGCACGCCATGGAATTGCAACTGGAACACCCCGGCGATTACCCATACGTCCGCCATGTCGACGAACACTCGATCACCGTGGTCGACCGCGAGCTGCGACAACTTGACGCCAGTTTCATCCTCACTCCGGAACGGGTCGTCGAGGACTGGCCGGTCACGGATGTGCGACGGATGCAGGTGTCGGATACCGAGGCATTGCTGGCGTCCGGCCCAGAGGTCATCCTGCTCGGGACCGGCAACACCCAGGCTTTCCCGCCCGCTGCGGTGATGGCCGCCATCCTCAAGCAAGGCATCGGCATCGAGCCGATGGACAACGCCGCCGCCGCACGCACCCACACGGTGCTCGCCGGCGAAGACCGCAAGGTCGTCGCCGCGTTCATCCTGTCGTAGGAGCGGCGGAAGTGGGTAGGTCGGGTTGGCTTCATCAACCCGACATGTCGTGGTGCGAAACGAATGTCGGGTTACGCCTGCGGCTCAACCCGACCTACATCTGCACACCTACCGCTTCGGCAAATAATTGAGCGGATTGACCGGTTTGCCCTTGTAACGCACCTGGAACTCCAGCTCGTTGCGCGGCGCGCCGGTGGAGCCGACGCGGGCGATGAGCTGGCCCGCTTTGACGTGCTCGCCTTCCTTGACCAGGCGCTTGCTGTTGTGGCCGTAGGCCGACAGGTAGTCGTCACTGTGCTTGATGATGACCAGCTCACCATAACCGACCAACCCGTTGCCGCTGTACACCACCACGCCGTCGGCCGCCGCGCGCACCGGGTCGCCGCGGTTGCCGGCAATCGTGATCCCCGGCATGGCGTCGGATGAATCGAAACGCGAGAGCACCTTGCCGCCTGCCGGCCAACGCCAGGTGACGCCACCGGCGTCACGGGTCGCGCCGCTGGGAACCGATGCAACGCTCTGCTCCGCCTGCGGCGTGGCCGCTACCGGCGGATTGCCGGCCACCGCCACCACCGTGGACACGGGCGCGGCGGGTGCACTGGCGGCCGCGCCCGCGGCACCGGCTGCCGTGGTTGCCACGGCCACGTCAACCGCGGTACCCGCCGCCCCCGCATGCCCCGTCGACGACGCACCCGTCGTGGATGTCACCGTGTGGAACACCGGCGCCTGCGGTGCCTGCGGCGGCAGGTCGCGTGGCCGGGTCAGGCGCAACTGCTGGCCCGGATGAATGATGTAGGGCGCACTGATGCCGTTCCAGCGCGCCAGCTGGTGGTAGTCGACGTGGGATCGGAACGCGATGCTGTACAAGGTGTCGCCGCGCGCCACCGTGTAGCGGTCGTTGGCAACATGACCGCTGGCATGCACCGGCATGCCGCGGCTGTTGGTTTCCACCACCACGGAACGATGCAGCGGCGGGACTCCGCAGCCGGCCAGCACCACCGCTGCCAGCACCGCGACCAGAAACGTGCGTACGCGTGTTTTCTCAACCATGGATTCAAGCATACCAAGGGACTCCCGACCCATCTCAACCTGCGTGCACCAGCGACTAGCGCACGGCAAACCACCACACTCCAAGCGCGACCAGCAACACCAGGACCGCCCATCCGAAACGCTCCACATGACGGTGCATGATCTCCTCTGCACGCTTGCCGAACAAGCGAATCAGCAAAGCCAGCAGGTACACGCGCTTGGCGCGACCAATGGCCATGCACATGATGAACGCCGGCAGGGGCACGCCGACGATGCCAGAGGCCCAGGTGACCACCTTCATCGGCACCACCGGTTGCAGCGCCGCCAGCACCAGCACCAGCATGAAGCTCAGCCAGTGTGCATTCATGGCCTCGCGCAGCTGGGCCACGCCTTCGTTGATCGGTGCCAGCAGACCGATGCTGGCGAGAAACGGCGACAAGGCCTGAAACGCGTAATGGCCCAGCGCATAACCGACCAACGAGCCGAGCAACGACGCCACCAGGCTGATGTGGGCGTAGCGGAACGCCTTGCGCGGCTTGGCCAGCGCCATCGGCGCCAGCATCACTTCCGGCGGTATCGGAAAGATGAACGCTTCGATGAAGCTCAGACCAGCCAGGTACCACGCCGCCAACGGCTTGGCCGCCCATACCAGCGCACGCTCGTAAAACGGGCCGAACAGACGCATCAGGGTGATGCCCCGATACGACGCGGCAAGACCGGACCGGCCATTCAGGCCAGCCCGCCAAGCAACGGCACGAAACTGACCGCACCCAGATTCTCGCTCTCCAGCGAGCCATCATCGAGTTTGTGCAGACGTACCAGCGTCTGCTTTCCCGCTGGTCCGACCGGCGCGACCAGCACCCCGCCAACGGCCAGCTGATCTCCCAGACGACGCGGAATGCCGGTACCGGCCGCGGTCAGGATGATGGCATCGAACGGCGCCTCGTCCGGCCAGCCCAGACGCCCGTCGTCGTGGCGCGAACGCAAATGCTTGAGTCCGATCTGACGGAACCGCCGGCGCGCGCGGCGCAGCAATTCCTCGATGCGCTCGACCGTGTACACGTGCATGCCAAGCATCGACAGCACCGTGGCCTGATAGCCCGATCCGGTGCCGATTTCCAGCACCCGTTCGGGCACACCGTCGGCAATCAGCGCCTCGCTCATGCGTGCCACCACCCAGGGTTGCGAGATGGTCTGGCCATGACCGATCGGCAGCGCCGTATTCTCGTAGGCACGCGACGCCAATGCCTCGTCGATGAACAAGTGCCGCGGCGCACGACGCATGGCTTCGAGCACGCGCAGGTCGGCGATGCCGCCCTTGCGCAGTTGCACGGTCAACCGGTCGCGCGCGCGTTGCGAGGTCAATCCCTCGCCACGCAAGGCCGATTCCGGCAGTGCGTACACGGTCATGCCGGGCTCCCGTCGACCTTGGATGCCGTCAGCGCGTTGATCCAGCCACCGACCTTTTCCAGTGCCTGGAAGCGGGTCAAGTCGACATGCAGCGGCGTGATCGAAATGAAGCCGCGACGCACCGCATCGAAATCGGTGCCGGGACCGGCGTCGTCGACCGCACCGACCGGGCCGATCCACCACATCGGCCGGCCGCGCGGATCGGTCTGTGCGATGCACGGTTCGGCGCGATGGCGACGTCCGAGCCGCGTGACCTCGAAGCCCTCGATGGCTTCCCACGGTCGGTCGGGCACGTTGACGTTGAGGATCGTGTCGGCCGGCAACGGATCGGTCAGCAAACGCTGCATCAGCATCAGCACGGCGCGCGCGGCTGAACCGTAATGACGCCCGCGATGCTCCTCGGTCACCAGCGACACGGCAATCGCGGGCAAGCCGCAATAGCGCCCCTCCATCGCCGCCGACACCGTGCCCGAGTAGATCACGTCATCGCCCATGTTGGCCGAATTGTTGATGCCCGAGACGACGATATCGGGGTCTTCGTCCAGCAGTCCGGACAAGGCCAGGTGCACACAGTCGGTCGGCGTGCCGGCGACGCGATAGCGTCCGTCATCCATTTCCAGCACGCGGATGGGTTGGTCCAGCGTCAAGGAATTGCTGGCGCCGGAACGATCACGGTCGGGCGCGACCACGGTGACATCGCCCACCGTCGACAAGCACTCGGCCAGCACGCGGATGCCGCGGGCATCGACGCCGTCATCGTTGCTTACAAGTACACGCATCGGCCATCCATTCATCGGGTGCGCGCATCATCGGCACACCGGCTTCACACCAGCCATGATTCTAGCTTATCGGGAGTCGCACACGGACCGCCCGCAATGAACACAAGCACTTACGCCAAGGCCAACTCGCGCACCACGACCGTGGCATACGTACCCGGCGGCAACGAGAAGGACAATTGCAGCACGTCGTCGGCCAGCCAGTCCCAGGTCAATGCCTGCGGGCGCAGGCGCAACGGACGCCGATCCTGCTCCAGGCCTGCGCGCTCCAGGCCTTGGGCCAACTCGACATCACGCTGAACGACCGCATCTTCGAGATCGCGGGCAGCACCTTGCGTCGGCAGGTCACCGCGCCCCCACAACGGACCCGATGGATGGATGTCGCCATCGGCCAGCCGCTTGCGCAATACCGGCGTGAACGGTTCCGGACCAAACCATGAACGCGAGCCATCGAGACACCAGATTTCGCCGTCAAGCGCGTCGTTCCAGGTCGCCTGACGCACGCGCTCGGCGAGAACCTCGTTGAACAACTGCGAACGTGCCGCCGAAAGCAATATCGAGCGCGTGGCCCGATCGACGCGGCGACCGGCAAACATGGACCGCGCGCGCTCGACATTGGCGGCACCGTGACCGAAACGCTGCTCGCCGAAATAATTGGGCACGCCTTGCGCGGCCATGGCCTCAAGCACGCTTTGCGCATGGTCGCGTTCACCGCGCACGTTGCGCAACACCAGCGTGAAACGGTTGCCGGCCAGTGCGCCACGCTTGAGCTTGCGCCGATGCCGCGCACTGGACGTGATGCGCACCTCCGGATGCGGAAACGTCGACCAGTCGGGCTCCGCCTGCCCGGCCAGTTGCACGCTGAAACGTTGCCGCGTCACCGCATGCCGATCCTTGAGGCCGGCAAAGCCCACCGCCAGCGGCTTGACGCCGGCAAAACGCGCCAGCTCGCGCGCCACCCACATCGTGTTGGCACCACGCTTTTCGACTTCCAACAGGACGTGCTCGCCCTCGCCATCCGCCTCACCGACCGCAATCTCCTCGACCAGGAAATCCTCGGGCGTGCTGCGCAAGGTACCGGCAAGCGGCGGGCCACCGTGGGCAAAAGGCAGATCATTCATCGGCAAACTCAGTGCAGCAGGAACAAAGTGGCCAGGCCCAGCACGATGAAGAAGCCGCCGCTGTCGGTGCACGCGGTAATCATCACGCTTGAGCCCAATGCCGGATCACGCCCCATCTTGGCCATGGTCATGGGGATGGCCACGCCCATGAACGCGGCCAACACCAGGTTGAGCGTCATCGCCGCCACCATCAACAACCCGAGACCGATGCTGCTGTAGATCAACGCGATGACGATGCCGATCACGCCACCCCAGAACAGTCCATTGACCAGCGCCACGCCGAGCTCTTTGCGCCACAGGCGCGACGAATTGCTGACGCCGACCTCCTCCAGCGCCAGCGCGCGCACGATCATGGTGATGGTCTGGTTGCCGGAGTTGCCGCCGATGCCGGCGACAATGGGCAACAACGTGGCCAGCACCACAAGCTGCTGGATCGAACCCTCGAACAGGCTGATCACGCGCGAGGCGATGAAGGCCGTGCACAGGTTGATCGCCAGCCATGCCCAACGGTTGCGCAACGAAGACCAGACCGAAGCAAAGATGTCCTCTTCCTCGCGCAGGCCGGCCCGAACCAGTGCCTCTTGTTCACTCGATTCGCGGATGTGATCGACCATCACGTCGATGGTCAGACGGCCAATGAGCCGCTGATCGGCATCGACGACCGGCGCGGAAATCAGATCGTAGCGCTCGAACGCCTCGGCGGCCTCGCCGGCATCGTCATCAGGGCGAAAATCGTTGACGTCACGCGCCATCACGTCGCCGACCATCTGGTCGGGCTGGTTGAGCAACACCCAGTTGAGCGGCAACACGCCGGTCAGCACGTTTTCGTGATTGACCACGAACAGCTTGTCCGTCTGCTCGGGCAGTTCGTCGAAGCGCCGCAGGTAACGCAGCACGACTTCCAGTGTCACGTCCTCGCGGATCGTGACCATCTCGAAGTCCATCAACGCGCCGACCTGATCCTCGGGATACGACAGCGCCGATTGCACGCGTTCACGCTGACGCTGACCCAGGCTGGCCATCAACTCGGGCAGCACATCGGCCGGCAGGTCTTCGACCAGATCGGCCAGCTCGTCGGGATCCAGTGGCTCGACCGCAGCGAGGATTTCGCTGTCATCCATGTCGGCGATCAGCGAATCACGCACCGCATCGGTGACTTCAAGCAGGATCTCGCCGTCGCGCTCGGACTGCACGCATTGCCACGCCGCCAGACGCTCTTCCAGCGGCAAGGCTTCAAGCAGATTGGCAATATCGGCCGGATGCAGCTTGTCGAGCCGGCTCGTCAGCTCGTCACGGTGGCCCAGGCGCAGCAGCTCGCTCACCTGGGCCAATTGCTCGGCCAGGCGGTCCTGCAGGTTCCTGGTTTCGATTTCGGTCATGGCACGCTCCGTTCCCGACGGCGGAGCATGCCTTCGGGATTACCAGATCTGAATGATGGTCAGATGTCGTATTGAGGGCGGACTGGGCAAGTCCATGGTCAGGTATCCCCGAACTGCGATGGGCAGGAGGCGAATGATAGCGCAGTCGCTGCGAAAGTGGTGCCGTGATTTTGGCGATGCCGGGGGCAATTAATTGCTCCCGGCATCGTTATCCGCGTTGTTCGCCGTTGCGGGCGGCGTCGGGCTGACCACCTGATAAAACGTCTCGCCCGGCTTGATCAGCCCCAGATTGTTGCGCGCACGCGCCTCCACGGCCTTGTCGCCGTGCTTGAGGTCTTTCACGTCCGCCGCCAGCGCCTGGTTGCGTCGCTTGAGTTTGGCGTTCTCGGCCTTTTGCGTGGCCACGCTGGCGCGCAGCTTGTGGATGCCGCGCGTACCGCCGTCACCCAGCCACAGTTTGGCCTGCAGGGCAATCAGCAAAATGATCAAAAGCAGCCCCAGCCAACGCCAGCGTTTCATGGTCGGTTACCCGGCTCTCAACCCGGCAACGTCGCCAGGCTCGGGAACGCGTCGCGTCCGGCATAGCGCGCGTCCGCACCCAGCGCTTCCTCGATGCGCAGCAACTGGTTGTACTTGGCCACGCGGTCACTGCGCGACAGCGAACCGGTCTTGATCTGGGTGGCGGTAGTGGCCACGGCGATGTCGGCGATGGTGGTGTCTTCGGTTTCGCCGGAGCGGTGCGAAACGACCGCCGCATAGTTCGCCGCATCGGCCATGGCGATCGCTTCCAGCGTCTCGCTCAGGGTGCCGATCTGGTTGACCTTGATCAGGATGGCATTGGCGATCTGCTTGTCGATGCCTTCCTTGAAGATGCTCGGGTTGGTGACGAACAGATCGTCGCCGACCAGCTGGACCTGCTTGCCGATCTTGTCGGTCAGCAGCTTCCAACCATCCCAGTCGGCCTCGCCCATGCCGTCCTCGATGGTGACGATGGGATACTGCCTGGCCCAGCTGGCCAGCAGATCGACGAACCCGGCCGAATCGTACTGTTTGCCTTCGCCGGCCAGATCGTACACGCCATCCTTGTGGAACTCGGAACTGGCCACGTCCACACCCAGCAGGATATCGCTGCCGGTCTTGAAGCCGGCCTTGTTCACGGCTTCGAGAATGGTGTCCAGTGCCTCGACGTTGGAGCGCAGGTCCGGAGCAAAACCGCCCTCGTCACCGACCGCCGTATTCAGGCCACGGCCCTTGAGCACCGCTTTCAGTGCGTGGAAGATCTCCGCGCCGTGGCGCAAGGCCTCGGCGAAGCCGCCGGCACCGACCGGCAACACCATGAACTCCTGCACGTCGACGTTGTTGTCGGCATGTGCGCCGCCGTTGACGATGTTCATCATCGGCACCGGCAACATGCCGGGCTTGCCGGCGGCAAGATATTGCCACAGCGCCTCGCCACGCGATGCCGCCGTCGCCTGCGCAGCGGCCAGCGATACGCCCAACAGCGCATTGGCACCGAGCTTGCCCTTGTTGGGCGAGCCGTCCAACTCGATCATGCGCGCATCCAATCCCTTCTGGTCGGCCGCATCGAAGCCCTTCAGCGCATCGGCAATCGCACCATTGACGTTGGCCACCGCCTTGCGCACGCCCTTGCCGCCGTAGCGGCTTTTGTCACCGTCACGCAACTCGACGGCTTCGCGGGCACCGGTGGAAGCGCCGGACGGCACGGCCGCGCGACCGAACGCGCCATCGGCCAGGGTGATTTCGGCTTCGAGGGTGGGATTGCCGCGCGAGTCGAGGATTTCGCGAGCATGGACGTGCGTGATGTCAGTTGTCATGAATATCCAGTAATTTATTGATTGATATCGTGTTCGAGAAAACCGTGACGCTTGGTGACCTGATCGAGTTCCAGCAGAACCTCAAGCAAGGCGCGCATGCGATCGAGCGGCCACGCATTGGGACCGTCACTGAGCGCCTTGGCCGGATCCGGAT
Organism: Oleiagrimonas sp.; assembly: GCA_035690885.1. GTDB lineage: Bacteria > Pseudomonadota > Gammaproteobacteria > Xanthomonadales > Rhodanobacteraceae > Oleiagrimonas. The sequence goes on from DASSKC010000025.1 coordinate 10,500, forward strand.
GCGTCTCGGCAAACAGGCCCGCCACGCCCGCGGCCACCGCGGCACGCGCCAGCACCGGCACGAACTCGCGTCGACCACCCGAGCTGGTGCCCTGCCCGCCCGGCAACTGCACCGAATGCGTGGCATCGAACACCACCGGGCAGCCGGTCGCGCGCATCGTCGAAAGACCGCGCATGTCCGACACCAGGTTGTGATAACCGAAGCTGGCACCGCGTTCGCACACCATGATCTGCTCGTTGCCGGCAGCGCGCGCCTTGTCGACCACATTACCCATGTCTTCGGGCGCGAGGAACTGACCCTTTTTTATATTGACCGGCTTGCCGACCGCGGCCACGCGCTGGATGAAGTCGGTCTGGCGACACAGGAAGGCCGGCGTCTGCAGCACATCGACCACCTCGGCCACTTCGTCGAACGGCGTGTATTCATGCACGTCGGTCAACACCGGCACGCCGACCTGACGCTTGACCTCGCCGAGTATGCGCAAGCCCTCTTCCAAGCCCAGGCCGCGAAAGCTCGACGCCGAGGAACGATTGGCCTTGTCGAAACTGGATTTGAAAATGAAGGCAATGCCCAGCTCGTCGGTGATCTGCTTGAGCGTGCCGGCCGTGTCGATCTGCAGCTGCTCGGACTCGATCACGCATGGTCCGGCAATGAGGAACAGCGGATGCTCGAGGCCAACATTGAAATCACACAGTTTCATGCGGTCGCCCCCGAAGCCGCGGACGCCAGGCTCGGCCCGCCCTGCACGGCCTTGTATTCGCGCGCCGCGCGCACGAAGTCGACAAACAGCGGGTGGCCATCACGCGGCGTGGAAGTGAATTCCGGATGCGCCTGGCAGGCCAGGAACCACGGGTGCTGTTGCGGCGACAGTTCCACGATTTCCACCAGCAAATCATCCATGGACTTGCCGGACACCACCAGTCCCAGGTCTTCGAACTGCTGACGATAGCGGTTGTTGAACTCGTAGCGGTGACGATGCCGCTCGCGGATCACGTCCTGCCCGTACAGCTTGCGTGCCAGCGTCTCCGGCTTGAGCCGGCACTCCTGCGCGCCCAGGCGCATGGTTCCGCCGAGATCCGATTCCTCGTTGCGTTGCTCCACATCGCCCGATGCGGTAGTCCATTCAGTGACCAGGGCGATCACCGGCTCTTCCGCGTGACGGTTGTTCTCGGTGGAGTCGGCGTTCTCCAGACCCGCGACGTGACGGGCAAAATCGACCACGGCCGCGTGCATGCCGTAGCAGATGCCGAAATACGGCACGCCATGCTCGCGCGCGTACTGCGCGGTCTGGACCTTGCCTTCAAAACCGCGCTTGCCGAAACCGCCGGGTACCAGGATGGCATCGACATCGGACAACAACTTGTCGGCTCCGGCCACCTCGATCTGCTCGGAATCCAGCCACTTCAAGGTCACCCGCGTTTCCTGGCGGATGCCGCCGTGGCGCAAGGCCTCGGCCAGCGATTTGTAGGCATCCTTGTGCTCGACGTACTTGCCGACGATGGCGATCGTGACTTCATCGCGCGGATGCTCGACCGCGCTGATGACCTGTTTCCATTCGTCGAGCCGGACCGGCTGCGCGTCCAGGCCCAGGCGCTGCACCATGATCTCGTCCAGTCCCTGCTGCTGCAGCGACAACGGCAACTTGTAGATGACGTCCACGTCGGCGGCGCTGATCACGGCTTGCTCGGCGACGTTGGTGAACAGCGCGATCTTGCGCCGTTCGGCGTCCGGCAATGGCTGCTCGGAGCGGCACACCAGCACATCGGGCTGGATGCCGATCGAACGCAGTTCCTTGACCGAGTGCTGCGTCGGCTTGGTCTTGATCTCGCCGGCGGCCTTGATGAACGGCACCAGGGTCAAGTGCATGAACAGGCATTTGTTCGGGCCATGCTCGGAACGCAGCTGGCGGATGGCCTCCAGAAACGGCAGCGACTCGATATCGCCAACGGTGCCGCCAATCTCCACCAGCGCCACGTCGTGATCGCGCGTGGCCTCGTAGACACAATGCTTGATCTCGTCGGTGATGTGCGGGATGACCTGCACCGTCGCACCCAGATAATCACCGCGGCGCTCCTTGCGGATCACGCTTTCGTAGATCTTGCCGGTGGTGATCGAATGGCGGCCGGTCAGACGCGTGCGCACGAAGCGCTCGTAATGGCCCAGGTCCAGGTCGGTCTCGGCACCATCATCGGTGACGTAGACCTCGCCATGCTGGAACGGACTCATCGTGCCCGGATCCACATTGATGTACGGATCGAGCTTCATCAGGGTGACGTCGAGGCCGCGCGCCTCCAGCAGCGCGGCCAGCGACGAGGCCGCAATGCCCTTGCCGAGAGAGGACACCACGCCACCGGTGACGAAGATCAGGGGAGTCATGAGCAAAGCCTGCGCTGGTAAAAGCTCATTTTACAGATTCGCGGCAGACCCTGCAGGATTTCCGCCGTCGAAGTACCGAAAACTCACGTCGGATCGTTGACGACATGCGCCTCCACATCGCCATGTGGCTTGATTCTCGCGTCGCTCGCCGGATCGAACGTGGCCGATGAACATCCTGAGTAATGCATATGTCTTACGATGAGCGGCATCGCATCGACCACGTTGTCCGGTCCGATGTCCGCACGCGGCGGCTGGCCCACCATCGCCGCCCGGCCCCGCCCCACCCTCGCGCTGGAAACCACATGATTTTTGCCCTGCTCGGCTACGGCCGCTTCGGCCATGCCTTCACCGACATGCTGCAACTGGCAGGCCATGACGTACGCATCCACGACCCCAACGCCGACGTCCCCGCTGCGCAAGCGGCAGCATCCTTGCAAAGCGCCGTGCAAGGTGCGGACTGGATCGTGCTGGCCATGCCGGTAGCCCGTTTTGGCGACGTGCTGGGCGAGCTGCGCCCGATGCTGAGCGCCGGACAAACCGTCATTGATGTCGGCAGTGTCAAACAAGGCCCGTGCGCATTGATGGACGAACACCTCGGAGCAGAAATCCCCCACACTGGCACCCATCCACTGTTCGGTCCCTTGAGCCTGGCCCGTGGCGATCGCCCGTTGCGTGTGGTCCTGTGTGCCAGCACACATCATTCCGACGCCGCCGAACGCGCACGCAAGTTGTTCGAGTCGCTCGACTGCGAAGTGATCGACCGCGACCCGGCCGAGCATGATCGCGCGATGGCGCAAACCCACGCCATGGCCTTCTTCGTCGCCAAGGCGCTGGTCGAAATGGGCATTGGTGAAGACCTGTCCATGGCCCCGCCGTCGTTCAAGGGCATGGCCAACATGCTCGCCGCCGTGCGCGGCGATGCGGGCCATCTGTTCAGCACCATCCAGCACGAGAATCCTTACGCGCCCGAAGCGCGCGAGGAATTGATCAAGCACCTGTCCGCGATCGACCAAAAATTGCGCGAGCACGGCGACGACGATCTCGCCATCCCCGGTACCACACCGAACTGAAACGCAGGTCGGGTTGGCTTCATCAACCCGACACGGCGTGGTGCGTTACGAATGTCGGGTTTCGCCTTCGGCTCAACACGACCTACTTATGCTTGCGGGCGCATGTACGGGAACAGCAGTACATCGCGGATGGACGAGGCGCCGGCCAGCAGCATGACTAGGCGGTCGATGCCGACGCCGAGGCCACCGGTGGGCGGCAGACCGACCTCGAGTGCCTTGACGTAGTCGGCATCAAAGTGCATGGCCTCGTCGTCACCGGAATCGAACGCGGCAGCCTGGGCGCGGAAGCGCTCGGCCTGATCCTCGGGGTCGTTGAGCTCGGAGAAGCCGTTGGCCAGCTCCTTGCCGCCGACGAACAGCTCGAAGCGATCGGTCATTTCCGGATCGTCGTTGTTGCGCCGCGCCAACGGTGACACCTCCAGCGGATGCGCGGTGACGAAGGTCGGCTGTACCAGGGTTTCCTCGACGGTTGCCTCGAAGATCTCCAGCAACAGCTTGCCCCAGCCCCAGCCGGTCTTGACCTTGATGCCAAGACGCTCGGCGTGCGCGGTCATGGTGTCGCGGTCACGCAGCTGGTCGCGCGAGATTTCCGGATTGTGTTCAAGCACCAGATCATCCATGCGCTCACGCCGGAACGGCTTGCCCAGATCGATGTCCTGACCATCCCAATGGCGCGTGGTGTCGTCGCAGACGTTCTCGGCCAGATCCCGGATCATGCCCTCGGTGAGGTCCATGATGATGTGGTAATCGGCATACGCCTGGTACAACTCCAGCATCGTGAACTCGGGGTTGTGCCGGGTCGACACGCCCTCGTTGCGGAAGTTGCGGTTGATCTCGTAGATACGCTCGAAACCGCCGACCACGAGGCGCTTCAAGTACAACTCCGGCGCCACGCGCAGATACAGATCGATGTCCAGCGCGTTGTGATGGGTCACGAACGGACGCGCCGTGGCACCGCCGGGAATGACATGCATCATCGGCGTTTCCACTTCCATGAAACGGCGCGGCTCGGACTCCAGCCAATGACGGATGCGGCTGACCACGCGCGAGCGCAAACGGAAGGTCTCGCGCGCCTCGGCGGTCACGATCAGGTCGATGTAGCGCTGGCGATAACGGCGCTCGACGTCGGACAGGCCATGGAACTTGTCCGGCAGCGGCTGCAGCGACTTGGTCAGAAGATCGAGCGAATCGACGCGCACCGACAGCTCGCCGGTCCGCGTGCGCATCAGCTCGCCCCGGGCACCCACGATGTCGCCCACGTCCCAGGCCTTGAAGTCATCGTAAAGCGCCTCGTCATCCAGACCGTTCTTGCGTACGAACAACTGGATGCGCCCGGTCATGTCCTGCAACTGCACGAAGCTGACCTTGCCCTGCACACGCTTGAGCACGATGCGACCGGCCACGACGACCTTGCGCTTCTCGGCCTCGATGGCCTCGGCGGTCCAGGTGTCGGAATCCGCATAGGCATCCTGCAAGTCGCCGACAAACGCGTCGGGACGCACATGGTTGGGAAACGCCTGCCCTTTCTCGCGCCACGCTTTCAGTTTGCCGCGACGCTCGGCGATGAGGCGGTTTTCTTCGGCGGCGAGGGTTGCGTGGTCAGGGGTGGTTTCGGTCATGGTTGAGCCTGAGGGCTTAGGGGCTAGGGGCTAGGGGCTGGAACTTGCGAGCTTTTCGTCCCTCGTCCCTCGCCCCCAGACCCTGTTATTTCACGCATCCGCGCGTTTGGCACCGGCATCCAGACCCGATTTCAAAGCGGCCTCGATGAATCCATCCAGGTCGCCGTCGAGTACTTTCTGCGTGTCGGTGCGTTCGACATGGGTACGCAGATCCTTGATGCGGCTCTGGTCGAGCACGTAGTTGCGGATCTGGCTGCCCCAGCCGATGTCGGACTTGGTCGCTTCCACGCGATCCTTTTCGGCATTGCGTTTTTGCACTTCCAGTTCGTACAGCTTGGCCGCCAGCATCTTCATCGCGCGGTCGCGGTTGGCGTGCTGACTGCGTTCGGTCTGGCAGGCCACGACCACGCCGGACGGCTCGTGGTGCAAACGCACGGCCGACTCGGTCTTGTTGACGTGCTGACCACCGGCGCCGGACGAACGGTACACGTCCATCTTGATGTCGGCGGGGTTGATGTCGATCTCGATGGAGTCGTCCACTTCCGGCGACACGAATACCGAGGTAAAGCTGGTATGGCGGCGGTTGTCCGAGTCGAACGGACTCTTGCGCACCAGGCGATGCACGCCGATCTCGGTCTTCAGCCATCCATAGGCGTAGTCGCCCTCGACACGGAAGGTGGCCGATTTGATGCCCGCCACTTCGCCGGCCGATACTTCCATCATCTCGGTCTTCCAGCCGCGATGCTCGCACCAGCGCAGGTACATGCGCAGCAGCATCTCGGCCCAGTCCTGGGCTTCGGTACCGCCGGCGCCGGCCTGGATGTCGACAAAGGCGTTGGACGTGTCCATCTCGCCGGAAAACATGCGCTGGAATTCCAGCTTGCCGACTTGCTGCTCCAGCCAGTCGAGGTCCTTGACGACCGCGTTGACGGTCTCCTCGTCCTCGTCGGAGACAGCCAACTCGAGCAACTCGCCGGCGTCATCCAGGCCGCTGGTCAGCTTGTCGATGCCGTTGACGATGGTGTCCAGCCGCGCGCGCTCGCGACCCAGGTCCTGGGCGCGGGCCGGGTCGTTCCAGACATCGGGGTTTTCCAGTTCGCGGTTGACTTCCTCAAGGCGTTCACGCTTTTGAGGGTAGTCAAAGATACCCCCGAAGCGCTTCGACGCGCGAACGGATGTCCGCGGTCTGCGCATGGATCGGATTGATTTCGATCATGATGGTGACTGTTGGCAAAGACCGCGCATCTTAACAAATCGCGGGCATGTCATGCTACGCCGCCTCGATGTGACGCACCACCAGACGTGGACTTTGCCGGCCATTCCAGTCGTTGACGATCAATTCGTACGCGGCGCGCATCGGCGACGGGAAATCCATGTCCGGCGGCACCTGGAACATGACCGCATCGACGCATGCGCCATCGCGCGGGTCACGCAATTGCAGGCGCCGGTGGTTGACGCCCATGTGGCGCACGGACACGCACTCGAACACGTTGTCGAACAGGGGCGCGGCAAAACCCTGCCCCCACGGGCCGGCATAGCGGAGGGTCTGTGCCAGCTCCAGCGTGCAGTCGCCGGGGGCCAGTTCGCCGTCGCTCCACAGCACCGGTTGCAGCGCTTGCGCGCCGAGCTGCTCGCGCGCGACGACATCGAATGCCGCGGCAAACTCGGCGAGGCGAGCCGCATCCAGGCTGAGACCCGCAGCCATGGCATGACCGCCGAAACGCCCGATCAGGCCGGGATGTCGCGCGTCCACGGCGGCCAAAGCATCGCGCATGTGGAAGCCGGGAATGGAGCGCGCCGAACCACGCAACTGGCCCTCGTCACCGGCAGGTGCGAAGGCGATGACGGGGCGATACAACCGATCTTTCAGTTTGGACGCCACCAGACCGACCACGCCGGCGTGCCAGTGCGGCTCGAACAAGGCCACGCCAACGGCCTCGATCCGACCCACGTCACCGGCCATCTGTTCGGCTTCGGCCACCATGTCGGCCTGCAGCTGGCGGCGTTCGGCATTGATGGCGGACAGGCGCTCGGCCATGCCCCGAGCCTCGGTCGCATCGTCGCTGAGCAGGCAGGCGATGCCTTGGGTCATGTCTTCAAGACGCCCGGCCGCATTCAGGCGTGGCGCCAGCGCAAAGGCGAAATCGGTCGACGTCAGCGTGGCCAGGCTGCGCTGGCTGGTTTCCGCCAGTGCGACGATACCGGCGTTGGCCTTGCCGCTGCGGATGCGATGCAAGCCGGCGGCTACCAGCAGACGGTTGTTGTAGTCCAGCGGCACCAGGTCGGCCACCGTGCCCATGGCGACCAGATCCAGCAAGGTGGAAAGATCCGGCTGAGTCGTCACACTTACACGTTCTTGCCGACGCCAATGTGCGCGCAAGGCCAGCAGCAGGTAGAACATCACGCCGACGCCGGCCAGCGCCTTGCTGGGGAAACCGTCACCGTCGAGATTGGGATTGACGATCGCCTGGGCCTGCGGCAGCTCCGCGCCTGGCAGGTGATGGTCGGTGACCAGCACGGCGATGCCGCGCGCACGCGCCGCGGCCACGCCATCGATGCTGGCGATGCCGTTGTCGACGGTCACGATCAAATCCGGGTCGCTGTCCAGCGAGTCGACCAGCGCGGCGCTCAAACCGTAGCCATGGCGCATGCGGTGCGGCACCACGAAATCGACGTGCTGCGCGCCGAACAGGCGCAGTCCGCGCACCGCGACGGCGGTTCCGGTGGCGCCGTCACAATCGTAGTCGCCAACCACCAGGATGCGCTGTCCGTTGTCGATGGCCCGCGTCAAAAGCGCAACGGCTTCGTCCAGGCCGCCAAGCGCTTCGGGCGGGACCAGATTGGCCAGACGATAACGCGTGCCTTCGACCCGCGTAATGCCGCGGGCGGCGTAAACGCGGCGCAACACCGCCGGCATGTCCGCAGGCCAGTCGGCGGCAACAACGGGTGGATGTGGTCGGCGGCGCAGTTGCGGTTCGATCACGAGCCGCGCCGCCACAGTCGCCAGCGCTGGCCACGGCGCAGGCGATAACGCTCGCCATCGGCAAAATGCAGTGCCAGCGTGTCGGTCCGCTTGTCGTCGAGAAGCTCGAACAACAGGTCACGACACGCCGCCGGCTCACCGCTGCGACCGAGGTCGAGCAAGGTATCGGCTTCGACCTTCGCATCGACCCGAAAGTCGGTCAACGGGTAGTGCGTCACGCCGGCAGCCGAAGCCAGAGACGCCAGCAACAAATCGTCGCCATGGACCACCTGGACATCGCTTTGCACCTGCGCGGGCAGACGCCCCCCACCCCACAGCCAGAGGCTGTTGATGGCCGGCTTGCCCTGCCCGGCGCGCGCCTGATTGATCGGGTGCTGGTGCAGCACGATCTGCACCTCGTTGAGCAGTTGCCGCCAGGGTTTGCCGGCATCGCCTTCGGGAAGATGGCGAATGAGGTCGTCACCCAGCACGTCACCGGGCGGGTCCAGCGCCGGCACCTGCAGTGGGTCAGGCAGTCGCACGTGCCAGCGTGCCGGCAGTGTCGTTTGCAGCGCCATGCCACGATCGTCGAACAGTGGCTGCAAAGCCGCCGCCAAGGCATCGGCATCATCCCGGCTGACATCCAGGCTGCCGCAAGCGAGCATGCGCGCACCGGTCATGTCCGGCTTGATGTGCGCCAGTTCCGCGCACAACCACGCGTGGTCGCCGGCGTCATGGGCCAGATGCTCGCGCATCAGCGCGGCCGCGGGCAATGGCGATTCGGCCCAGTGGAAATAATGGCTGGTGGCCAGCTCGTGAGTGGCACCGCGCTCGAGCACATCGGCCCGAAGCAGGCGCCGTTGGAAATCGTGCAGTGACTGGAAGCGTGCCAGCGCAGGCAACAGGACGCTGACGGTGCTCATGCGGCGGAGCTTTCCAGCGTTTCGCTCAGTTGCAGCCATTCGTCCTCCAGACGTTCCTTCTTTTGCCGCAACTCACCCTGTTCGCGACCCAGGTCAGCCAGCACCGCCGTCGGCCCTGCATAGACTTCCGGGTCGGCCAATTGCCCGGTCAACTCATTCAGACGCTGATCGATGCGGGTCATGCCGGTTTCCAGCTTGGTCAACTGCTTGCGCAAATCGCGGGTGCGTTCGCGTTCCTCGGCCGCGGCACGACGCCGTGCCTTGGCATCGAGTTTGGGTTCACTCTTGCCCGAAGGCTTGTCGACGGAACTGGCCTGACGCAGCTCGCGCAACCAGCGCGCGTAGTCATCCAGATCACCATCGAAATACGCCACCTCGCCCTGTGCCACACGCCAGAAATCATCGCACACCAGACCCAGCAGATAGCGGTCATGCGACACCAGCACCAACGCGCCGGGATAGTCGTTGAGCGCTTCGGCCAGCGCTTCGCGCATGTCCATGTCGAGATGGTTGGTCGGCTCGTCGAGCAACAACAGACCCGGCTTGCTCCATGCCAGCAGCGCCAGGGCCAGACGCGCGCGTTCGCCACCGGAAAATCCATCGACCGGTTCCATCACGCGGTCACCGACAAAATTCCAGCGACCCAGCCAGTCGCGCAGTTCCTGCGTGCCGGCCTTGGGGGCCAGACGCTGCATGTGTTGCAGCGGCCCCGAGCCGGCCTCCAGGCTTTCGACCGTATGCTGAGCAAAATAGCCGATGCTCAAATCCTTGTGCGGCAAACGCTCGCCGGACAGCAGCGGCAGATCGCCGACCAGCGTCTTGACCAGGGTGGACTTGCCGGCACCGTTGGGGCCCAGCAGGCCGATGCGGTCGCCGGCCTGGATGTTCAAGCGGACATCGCGCAACACCACGCTGTCGGCGCCATAGCCGGCATCGGCATGCTCCAGCTTCAGCATCAACGGCGGCAAACGTGTCGGCTCCGGAAACCGGAAATGGAACGGACGATCGACCCGCACCGCTTCGGTGCCGGCCAGCTTTTCCAGACGCTTGACGCGCGACTGCGCCTGGCGCGCTTTGGTGGCTTTGGCCTTGAAGCGGTCGATGAATGATTGCAGGTGCGCGCGCTCGGCCTGCTCCCGGGCGTGGGCCGCCTGGCGCTGGTGCAGCTGTTCGGCACGCTGGCGTTCGAAGGCGCTGTAGTTGCCGCTGTAAAGCGCCGCGCCGCCGCCCTCCAGATGCAGCATGTGCGAGGTCACGCCATCGAGGAATTCGCGATCATGCGAAACCACCAGCAACATGCCGGGATAACGGCGCAACCATTGCTCCAGCCACAGCACGGCATCGAGGTCCAGATGGTTGGTCGGCTCATCAAGCAGCAACAGATCCGACGGGGCCATCAAGGCGCGAGCCAGATTCAGCCGAACCCGCCAGCCACCGGAAAATTCGCATACGGCGCGCTCGTGATCGGTGGCGGCGAAACCCAGACCATGCAGCAGCTTGCCGGCGCGGGCACGGGCGTCGTACCCGCCCAGCTCCTCGATACGATGGTGCGCCCGGGCCGCACGCGCATGATCGCCCGCCGACTCGGCATCGGCCGCATCGGTCAACGCGGCATGCACCGCGGTGTCGCCACCCAGCACATAGTCGATGGCCGCGTCCGGCAATGCGGGCGTTTCCTGTGCCACCGACGCCATGCGCGTGGCCGCCGGCAAGTCGACGCTGCCGGTATCGGACTCCAGCTCGCCTTTGAGCACCGCCAGCAAACTGGATTTTCCGCAGCCATTGCGCCCGACCACGCCGACTTTCCAGCCGTCGTGCAGCACGACATTGACGGTGGACAGCAAAAGCCGCCCGCCGCGTCTGATGGCAAAGTCCTTGAACGCAATCATCGTGGGAACTACTTGTAACGCACCTCGATGATCTCGTACTGACGCGTGCCGTTGGGTGCCTCGAACTCGAAGCTGTCGCCCTCGCGCTTGCCGATCAACGCACGCGCGATGGGCGACGAAACGGCGATCAGGTTCTGCTTGATGTCCGCTTCCAGGTCGCCCACGATCTGGTAGCTCACTTCCTTGCCACTGTCGACTTCTTCCAGATCGACAATGGCACCGAAGACGACCTTGTCGCCCACGTTCAGCGTCGTCGGGTCGATGATCTGGGCCGAGGAAAGCGTCGCTTCCAACTCGTTGATGCGGCCCTCGGTGAAGCTCTGCTGTTCGCGCGCGGCGTGATACTCGGCGTTCTCCTTGAGATCGCCATGGGCGCGCGCTTCGGCAATGGCCTCGATAATGCGCGGGCGTTCGGTGAACTTCAATCGCTCCAGCTCGGCACGCAGGCGCTCGGCGCCCTGCTTGGTCATCGGGGCACGGGTCATGATGTGCTCTCCTCGGGGACTTAGAGTTTTACAAAAGCTCGACGCTCGCCCCGGGACGAGGCAAGATCGGCGGTTGATCGGGGGTTGTTGTCGTGTAACAAACAGCATGGGGCTCGACTCGCCGCAAAGCAAGCCGGGCCCCACTTGAAGCTGACACAATCGTTCAGGCGGGATGAACGTCCTGATTCAGCTTGTCATGCAGGTCCTGCAGGCTGTTGACCTCGCCTTCGCCACGGAAGTCGAGCGAATGCAACAGCGCCTTGGCTCCGGCAATCGTGGTCGAGTAGGTGACGTGCTGCTGCAAGGCCTCACGGCGGATCGAGAACGAGTCGGCAATCGCCTGTCGTCCCTCGGTGGTGTTGACGATATAGACCACCTCGCCGTTCTTGATCAGGTCGACGATGTGCGGCCGGCCTTCGGCGACCTTGTTGATGTGCTCGCAGGCGACACCGTGATCGTTGAGGAAGGCCGAGGTGCCGGCCGTGGCAACCAGTGAATAACCGCGCTGCAAGGCCTCCTTGGCGATCGGCACCAGGCGGTCCTTGTCGGCGTCGCGCACCGACAGGAACATCTTGCCCAGCGGCGGCGCCTTGATGGCGGCGGCCTCGTGAGAGCGCGCGAAGGCAGCACCGAAATTGTGGCCCACGCCCATGACCTCGCCGGTCGAACGCATTTCCGGTCCCAGGATCGGATCGACGTTCTGGAACTTCAGGAACGGGAAGATCGCTTCCTTGACCGAGTAGTACTGCGGCACGATTTCGCGCGTCATGTCTTGCGCGGCCAGCGTCTTGCCGGCCATGGCGCGCGCGGCGACCTTGGCCATGGACAAGCCCGTGGCCTTGGACACGAACGGCACCGTGCGCGAAGCACGCGGGTTCACTTCGAGGATGAAGATGTTGTCGTCCTGTACCGCGAACTGGGTATTCATGATGCCGACCACCTTGAGTTCGCGGGCCAGCAAGGTGACCTGCCGACGCAGCTCGTCCTGCACCTCGGCGGTCAATGAATAAGGCGGCAGCGAACAGGAGGAATCGCCCGAATGCACGCCGGCCTCCTCGATGTGCTCCATGATGCCGCCGACCAGGATCCGGCCATCGGCATCGGCGACGATGTCGACGTCAACCTCGGTGGCATGGTCGAGGAAACGGTCAAGCAGCACCGGCGAGTCCTCGGACACCTTCACGGCATCGCGAATGTAACGCGCCAGGTCGGCGTCGGCGTAGACGATTTCCATTGCCCGACCACCCAGCACGTAGCTGGGCCGCACCACCAGCGGATAGCCGATTTCGTTGGCCAGCGTCAACGCCTCTTCCGGCGTGCGCGCGATGCGGTTGGGCGGCTGTTTCAGGCCCAGACGATTGATCAGCTGCTGGAAACGCTCGCGGTCTTCGGCCAGGTCGATGGAGTCCGGCGTGGTGCCGATGATCGGCACACCGGCCGCCTCCAGCGCGCGCGCCAGTTTCAGCGGTGTCTGTCCGCCGTACTGCACGATCACGCCCTTGGGATTTTCCAGGTGCACGATCTCGAGCACGTCTTCGAGCGTCAGCGGCTCGAAAAACAGGCGATCGGAGGTGTCGTAATCGGTCGACACGGTCTCCGGGTTGCAGTTGACCATGATGGTCTCGTAGCCGTCTTCGCGCAGCGACTGCGCCGCATGCACGCAGCAGTAATCGAACTCGATGCCCTGACCGATGCGGTTGGGACCGCCGCCCAGCACCAGGATCTTCTCGCGATCGGACGGATCGGCCTCGCACTCTTCCTCGTAGGTCGAGTACATGTAGGCGGTGGAAGTGGCGAACTCGGCCGCGCACGAATCCACGCGCTTGTACACCGGACGCACGTTCAGCGTATGGCGCAACTGACGCAGTGCGGCTTCGTCGGTGTTGAGCAACTGCGCCAGGCGTTTGTCGCTGAAGCCCATGCGCTTGAGCTCGAACATGCGCTCGGCATCGAGCGCGGTCAGGCCCTGCTCGGCCACCGCTTTTTCGGCCGCGATGATGTCTTCGATCGGGGCCAGGAACCACGGGTCGATATGCGTGTGGTCGAACACCTGCTCCAGCGTCATGCCACTGCGGAAGGCATCGCCCAGATAGAACATGCGATCCGGGCCGGGCTCGCGCAGCTCGCGGCGCAGCGTGGCCATGTCGTCTTCATCGGCAAAGTCCAGCCCGGTCGGGTCGAAGCCGCTCTTGCCGGTTTCAAGCCCGCGCAAGGCTTTCTGCAAAGACTCGGAGAAGTTGCGGCCGACCGCCATGACCTCGCCCACTGCCTGCATCTGCGTACCCAGACGCGAGCTGGCCGACGGGAATTTTTCGAACGCGAAACGCGGGATCTTGGTGATCACGTAATCAAGCGTAGGTTCGAACGAAGCCGGCGTGCGCCCCCCGGTGATGTCATTGTCGAGCTCGTCCAGCGTGTAGCCGACAGCCAGCTTCGCCGCGATCTTGGCGATCGGAAAGCCGGTGGCCTTGGAGGCCAGCGCCGAGGAGCGCGACACGCGCGGGTTCATCTCGATGACGACCTGGCGACCGGTTTTCGGGTCCACGCCGAACTGCACGTTGGAGCCACCGGTATCCACGCCGATCTTGCGCAACACGGCGATCGAGGCATCGCGCATGCGCTGGTATTCCTTGTCGGTCAACGTCTGCGCCGGCGCCACGGTGATCGAGTCACCCGTATGCACGCCCATCGGGTCGAGGTTCTCGATCGCGCACACGATGATGCAGTTGTCCGCATGGTCGCGGACCACCTCCATCTCGTATTCCTTCCAACCCAGCAGCGACTCGTCGACCAGCACCGAGTGCACGGGCGACAACTCCAGGCCGCGCTTGATGATGGCTTCGTATTCTTCGATGTTGTAGGCAATGCCGCCGCCGGAACCACCCAACGTGAACGAGGGTCGGCAGATGGCCGGGAAGCCCAGCTTTTTCTGCGCCTCGACAGCCTGCTCCCAGGTCTCGACCAGCTCGGCACGCGGACTTTCCAGACCAATGTCATCCATGGCCTTGCGGAACAGCTCGCGATCTTCGGCCATCTCGATGGCTTCACGCGAGGCACCAACCAACTCGACGTCGTACTTTTCCAGCACGCCGTGATCGGCCAGCGCGAGCGCGCAATTCAAGCCCGTCTGCCCGCCCATGGTCGGCAGCACCGCGTCCGGGCGTTCCTTGGCGATGATCTTTTCCACCGTCTGCCAATTGATCGGCTCGATGTAGACCGCGTCGGCCGTTTCCGGATCGGTCATGATCGTGGCCGGGTTGGAGTTCACAAGAATGACGCGAAAACCCTCCTCTTTCAGGGCTTTGCACGCTTGTGCTCCGGAATAATCGAACTCGCAGGCCTGACCGATGACGATCGGACCGGCGCCGATGATGAGGATGCTTTTGAGGTCGGTACGCTTGGGCATGTCAGTGGGCCTCCTGCATCATCTGGGCAAAACGGTCGAACAAGTAATGGATGTCATGTGGGCCCGGTGAAGCCTCCGGATGCCCCTGGAAACAGAAAGCCGGGCGATCGGTCAGTGCAAAGCCTTGCAGGGTGCCATCGAACAACGAGCGATGAGTGGCGCGCACGTTGTCCGGCAAGGTGTCGGGGTCGACCGCGAAACCGTGGTTCTGGCTGGTGATGTAGACGCGACCGTTGTCCAGGTCCTTGACCGGGTGATTGGCGCCGTGATGACCGAATTTCATCTTCAGCGTCTTGCCGCCCAGGGCCAGCGACATCAACTGCTGGCCGAGACAAATGCCGAACAGCGGGATCTTTGCGTCGAGAAACTTGCGCGTCGCCTCGATGGCGTAATCGCAGGCCGCCGGATCGCCGGGGCCATTGGACAGGAACACGCCATCGGGTTGCATCGCCAACACGTCGTCGGCTGAGGTCTGCGCCGGCATCACATGGACATCGCAGCCCGCTTCGGCAAGCAGGCGCAGGATGTTGCGCTTGATGCCGTAGTCGAGGGCAACGACCTTGAAACGCTTGGCCGGCTGCTTGAAGGCTTGAGCATCCAGATCCCAAGTGCCTTCGGCCCACTCATACGGCGCGGGGGTGGAGGCGACTTTGGCCAGGTCCATGCCGTCCAGACCCGGGAACGCGCGCGCGCTGACCAGTGCCTTGTCGGCATCGACCGATTCACCGGCCATGATGCAGCCGCGCTGCGCGCCCTTGTCACGCAAAATCCGCGTCAGGCGCCGGGTATCGATACCGGCAATGGCGACGACATCGTGGCGCTTGAGGTATTCGGGAAGGCTCTCGGTGCTGCGCCAGTTGCTGGCCATGCGCGGCACATCGCGCACGATCAGCCCCGCGGCCTGGACGTGGTCGGACTCCACATCCTCGGCGTTGCAGCCGGTGTTGCCGATATGGGGATAGGTCAGCGTGACCAGCTGACGCATGTAGGAAGGATCGGTAAGGATCTCCTGATAACCGCTCATCGAGGTGTTGAAAACCACCTCACCGACCGTCTCGCCCAGGGCGCCGACGGCGTGTCCACGAAAAACGCTGCCATCTTCGAGAACTAGCAGGGCTGGAATCATCTTGGGGACCGCCTCACAGGTGCAGCAAAGTCCGCGGGCCACGAGTGGTCCGACGGATTTGCGGGGTTGAAAAGGAAAACCGGGCGGCTGGATATGTTAAGAGACAAGAGCCGAAGTGTCTACAACAACGCACATGAAAGCGATACATGAACGGCCCCACCTGCGGATATCGCGCGCTGCTCTACAATGTCCTCACCCCTGCGCCCATATACCCCATGACCACCACGCTGCTCAGTGCTTCCCGCTTCGACCGGCCGGACACGCTGGTTTTCGACCAGCCGTTCGCGTTCATGATCGCCCACGGCGTGCTGCCTTCCGACCGTCGTGCGGTACTTTCACGCGATTTTCCGCATTACGCCGAAGCAGGCTTTTTCCCGTACGACGAGAATGACTGCGGTCCAGCCATACGCAATCTGGTGAAATGCCTGATCGGCACCGACGTCGCCCGGGCCATCGGCCAGCGGCTGCAGATCGACAACCTGGACAGCTACCCGACCCTGGTCACGCTTTGCCGCAGCCTCAACCTTCGCCACGGCACCATTCACACCGACAGCAAATCCAAGGTTGCCACGGCCTTGCTGTATTTGAACGAACGCTGGCCGGACAGCAGCGACGGCTGCCTGCGTTTTCTGCGCAGCATCGACGACATCGACACGACCGTATCGCCGGAGGTCAAGCCGCTGTACGGCGAGTTCGTCGCTTTTCGCCGCGCCGACAATTCGTTCCACGGCCACTTGCCGTTCGAGGGCGAACGCCGCGTGATCCAGGTGGCCTGGCTGGTGGACGAAGAAGCCAAATTGCGCAAGACCCAGCGTGGCCACTGGTCACGCCTGTTCAAGAAACTGTCGGGCGGCCTGGATCGCCGGATCGGCGCCAAGCGCAAACGCAACGCCTCGCACCAATAAACGATCATCACGAAACTGGTCGATCGCGTATTTGCGTAAATCGGGTCCTGGTTAGCCTCAAAGCTCAGCCATGCGAAATCCCTCTCCCGCCGGGATAGGGTGCCCCGCAGGGGCGGGAGAGGGTACGCCTTGCTTGACTGTGCCAATGTACGACTGAATATTTTTTGCTTGCGTGGTCGGACCCTCATCCGACGCTTCGCGCCACCCTCTCCCAAGGGGAGAAGGGAAACGCAGGCTGAGGAAGAAGGCTAATCAGGAGTCGGGTTGAGCCGCAGGCGTCACCCGACGTCCGTATCGCACCGTGGGACGTCGGGTTGATGAAGCCAACCCGACCTGCGCGCTCGCTACTACGACGAGCGGTCGTCGAGGACCTGGTCGATGGTGTAGGTGCCCGGCTTTTGCCTGGCCAGCCAGGCGGCGGCGGTCAGTGCGCCGCGCGCGAAAATGTCGCGATCGGTGGCGCGATGGGTCAGCTCCAGACGCTCGCCGTGCGACGCAATCAACGCGGTGTGCTCACCGACGATATCGCCGCCCCGAACCACGGAAAAGCCGATGCTGCCCTCGCTGCGTTCACCGGTGTGGCCGTGGCGTCCATACTCGGCCACAGCGTCCAGGTCACTGCCGCGCGCCGCAGCCGCGGCCTGACCCAAGGCCAGCGCCGTACCGGACGGCGCATCCTGCTTGCGGCCGTGATGGGCTTCGATGATTTCCAGATCCCATGCCGGCAGTGCAGCGGCGGCCTCACGCAGCAAACGTGTCAACACCGCCACGCCAAGGCTGAAATTGGCGGCACGCAGAATCGCGATGTCATCGGCGGCCGATTGCAGCTTCGCTTCGAGATCAGCGTCCATGCCGGTGGTGCCCACGACCAGCGCGATACCGTGGGCGACACAATGCTCAAGCGCCACGGCCAGCCCTTCGGGGCTGCTGAAATCCACGATGACGTCAAGCGCCTCGCTGCCTTCCCAGCTCGTCGCATAACGCAACGTGTCCGGCGTGGCGGGCACATACAGCGGCTGCCCTATCAATTCGGAATCGGCGCCGGTGACCACGCGCTTGAGGGCGAAACGCCGGTCCCCGCGCACCAGTGTGGTCAGGGCACGCCCCATGCGTCCGGAAGCGCCGTTGATGGCCAGGTCGACAATGCTCATGTGATATCAGGTTCGCGTCGAAAACGCCCATGCTACCGCGGCACGCGCCTTGTCGCATGGGCTCCGATCACGGCGATGGGTCATGCCGTCATGCGCGACCAGAATTTCTTCACGCCGTCTTTCCAGGTTCCGGCCTGCGGGGAATGTTCCTGCGCGGCTTCTTCGCCTTCGAAGGTGGCCTCGAATGCCTCGAGCAGCTCGCGCTGTTCGGCACTCAAGCGTACCGGCGTCTCCACCTGCACATGACAGATCAGGTCACCCTGACGACCACCGCGCACCGGCTTGACGCCACGTCCGCGCAAGCGGAACGATTGCCCGGTCTGGGTCTCGGCGGGCACCTGGATATCCACTTCGCCTTCCAGCGTCGGCACCTTGAGCGTGGTGCCCAGCGCGGCCTGCGCAAAACGGATCGGCACCTCGCAATACAGGTCGCTGCCCTCGCGGCGGAAAATCGCATGCTCGCGCACGCTCACTTCGACGTACAGGTCGCCGTCCTGACCACCGGCCGGCGCGGCTTCGCCCTGCCCGGCCAGACGGATGCGGTCACCGTTGTCGACGCCGGCGGGGATGCTGACCGACAGCGTGCGCTTGTCTTCGACACGGCCGTGTCCGGCGCAATGCTTGCACGGATTCTCGATGACCTGCCCCGAGCCGTGGCAACGCGGACACGTCTGCTGCACCGAGAAGATGCCGTTTTGCATGCGCACGCGGCCATGCCCGGCACAGGTGTCGCAGGTGCGACTGTTGCCGTCTTCCGAACCGGTGCCGGTGCAGTGCTCGCAGGTCACCAGCGTGGGAATGTCGATGTCGCGAGTGATGCCGAAAACGGCTTCGCCGAGATCGATTTCCATGATGTAGCGCAAGTCGGCACCGCGCTGCACGCGCTGTCCGCGGCCACCACCGAAGATGTCGCCGAAAATATCGCCGAAGATGTCACCCATGTCGCCGAAACCGGCACCACCGCCGCCCATGCCGCCGTTCTCGAACGCGGCATGACCGTGCTGATCGTACATCCGGCGCTTCTGCGGGTCGGACAGGACGTCGTAGGCCTCCTTGGCCTCCTTGAACTTCTCCAGCGCCGCCGGATCGTCCGGGCAGCGATCGGGGTGGTACTTCATCGCCACGCGCCGGAACGATTTCTTCAAATCGCCCTGTGCCACCGTACGGGACACACTCAATACTTCGTAGTAATCCCGCTTGCTCATCGGGTAACAACCTTTTCAAATCGGCGGTCGGGCACGAACCAGATGGCCGCGACCGCGGCATAAAACACACATGACAACCACGGCAGCCAGACCACCACGGCCAGCGCGGCCACATACAACACCACGGACGACCTGCCCTTGATGTCGGCGCCACCCAGCGCCTTGCCGGTCAACGAATCACGACCGTTCAACGCCACGATTTCCCGCTGCATCAGCAGGAAGGCCACGGCGGCCATCAAAAGCACGACACCGTACAGCGCCACCGGCGCTGACGCAAAACGGCTCTCGCTCATCCAGGCCGTGGTGAACGGCACCAGCGTGATCCAGAACAACCAATGCAGGTTGACCCACAGGATGCGCCCGTTGATGCGCTCCGTGGTCAGCATCAGATGATGATGGTTGTTCCAGTACAGGCCGACGTAAACAAAGCTCAAGACGTAACTGAGCGCCACCGGCCATTGGGCCGCCAGCGCATGCCATTCGGCGGTCTCCGGCGGCGAGAGCTCGAGCACCATGATGGTCAATGCCACGGCCATCACGCCATCGGTGAATGCCTCCATTCGCGATGTTTTCATGCCCTCGCCCCGGAAGTCGAAGGCCCGCTGACTGTCTCGCAACAGAAGCGGGCCTTCTTGTGGCATTACTTCTTGTCGTCGTCCTTGACCTCGGTGAACTCGGCGTCGACCACGTCGTCGGGCTGCGAGGAACCGCCACCCGGCGCCTGCTGACCGGCCGTGTCCGGACCCGGCTGATCACCACCGGCCTGCTGCGCGGCGGCAAACAACGGCTGTACCGCCTGCTCCAGGGCTTCGGTCTTGGATTCGATCGCGGCCTTGTCGTCGCCGTCCTTGACCTTCTTCAGCTCGGCCACGGCTTCCTCGATGGCGCCGATCTTGTCGCCGGCCTTGTCGCCGTGCTCCTTGAGCGCGGTTTCGGTGGCATGCAGCAGCTGGTCGGCCTTGTTGCGCACCTCCACCAGCTCCTGGAACTTCTTGTCTTCCTCGCGATGGCTTTCCGCATCGGACACCATGCGCTCAATTTCGTCATCGGACAGACCGGAGCCGGCCTTGACCTCGACCTTCTGCTCCTTGCCGGTGTCCTTGTCCTTGGCGCTGACGTGCAGGATGCCGTTGGCATCGATGTCGAAGCTGACCTCGATCTGCGGCGTGCCACGCGGCGCCGAGCGGATGCCGGCCAGGTCGAACTTGGCCAGCGACTTGTTGTACTGGGCCTGGTCGCGCTCACCCTGCAGCACGTGCACGGTGACCGCGGTCTGGTTGTTCTCGGCGGTGGAGAACACCTGCGAGGCCTTGGTCGGGATCGTGGTGTTCTTTTCGATCAGCTTGGTGAACACGCCACCCATGGTCTCGATGCCGAGGCTCAGCGGGGTCACGTCCAGCAGCAGCACGTCCTTGACGTCGCCGCCCAGCACGCCGCCCTGGATCGCCGCGCCGACGGCGACGGCTTCGTCCGGGTTGACGTCCTTGCGTGGCTCCTTGCCGAAGAAGTCCTTGACCGCTTCCTGCACCTTGGGCATGCGCGTCTGGCCACCGACCAGCAGCACGTCGTCCACGTCCGAGACACGCAGGCCGGCGTCGTTCAACGCGGTGCGGCACGGTTCGATGGTGCGCTTGACCAGATCCTCGACCAGGGCTTCGAGCTTGGCACGGGTCAGCTTGATGTTCAGGTGCTTGGGACCGGAGGCATCGGCCGTCACGTACGGCAGGTTGACCTCGGTCTGGTGCGAGCTGGACAACTCGATCTTGGCACGCTCGGCGGCGTCCTTCAGGCGCTGCAGGGCCAGCGGGTCCTTGGACAGATCCACGCCCTGATCCTTCTTGAACTCTTCCACCAGATAGTCGATGACGCGACGGTCGAAGTCCTCACCGCCAAGGAAGGTGTCACCGTTGGTCGACAGCACTTCGAACTGTTTCTCGCCGTCGACATCGGCAATCTCGATGATGGACACGTCGAACGTGCCGCCACCGAGGTCATACACGGCGACCTTGCGGTCGGAGCCCTTCTTGTCCAGGCCATAGGCCAGCGCGGCAGCGGTCGGCTCGTTGATGATGCGCTTGACTTCCAGACCGGCGATCTTGCCGGCGTCCTTGGTTGCCTGACGCTGCGAATCGTTGAAATACGCCGGCACCGTGATCACCGCGCCGGTCACTTCCTCGCCCAGGAAATCCTCGGCGGTCTTTTTCATCTTCATCAGCACCTTGGCCGACACTTCCTGCGACGCCATCTTGTTGCCGTCGGAGGTCTGCACCCAGGCATCGCCGTTGTCGTGCTGGATGATCTTGTAGGACACCATGTCGACGTCTTTTTGCACCTCGGCATCGCTGAACTTGCGACCGATCAGGCGCTTGACGGCGTAGAAGGTATTGGCCGGATTGGTGACGGCCTGGCGCTTGGCCGGCGCGCCAACCAGGACTTCACCGTCCTTGCTGAAAGCGACGATGGACGGCGTGGTGCGATCGCCCTCGGAATTCTCGATGACGCGCGCCGAAGTACCGTCCATCACCGCCACACAGGAGTTGGTGGTGCCCAGATCGATGCCGATGATTTTACCCATGACTGATTGCTCCGAAATTTGGTGCGGCCCCCGCGGCCGCCAATGATTCAAAAAATGGGGGGAACTGCGTGTGATTCAAGCCGGACAGCGAATATCGCTCACGCTTCCGGGGCTTTGGCAACCATCACCAAAGCCGGACGCAGCAACCGATCGTTGAGCACGTAGCCCTTCTGCATGACCGATACCACCGTGTCGGGCGGCTGGTCGGCGCTGGTCACCATGCTCATGGCCTGATGCTGCTCCGGATCGAACGGCTCGCCGACCGGGTCAAGCACCGTCAGGCCGTGATCGGAAACCACCTTGAGCAGCGACTTCAACGTCAATTGCATGCCTTCGCGCAACGCGGTGGCGTTGTCGGTGTCGGCAGCCAGGCCGTGCTCGAGGTTGTCGCTGACGGTCAACAGCTCGCGCAACAAACCCTCGTTGGCGAAGCGGCGCGACTGTTCCAGCTCGCGTTGCAGGCGACGGCGCTGGTTCTCGATCTCGGCGCGTTCGCGCAGCATGCTGTCCTTGAGCTCGGCGATGGTCTGCTCGGCATCGCCCAGCTGCCGGGCCAGCGTCTCGATCTCGTCGGCAGAGGTATCGCCGACGTCGGCAACGTTGTCGACAGGCGCCGGTCCGTCAACGTCGGGCGCATTGGGTCGGGTGTCTTCCATCATGGCTCCAGGCATCAAAATGAGGTCGACATCACTGCGCCGACCGAAATGTCAGTGTGCGGTTTTTCCGCTCCCACGCCGGTTATAGGGTCGCTCGCGCGCGATTCAAGGGCGAGCCACGCCGCTTCACGCGCTGGCGGTAACCTGACCCAGCGCGTCACTGAGCAACTCGGCCGTGGTCTGGACCACCGGAATGACCCGTTCGTAGGCCATGCGCGTCGGGCCGATCACGCCGACCGAGCCCAGCACGCGGTTGCCCGAACCATACGTGGCCGTGACCACGCTGCAGCCGTCGAGCGCGGCAAAACCGGATTCTTCGCCGATGAAAAGCTGCACGCCCTGGGCCTGCGCGCACATGTCCATCAACTGCAGCAAGTCGCGCTTGCGCTGGAAGGTCTCGAACAGATCGCGCAGACGGCCGATGTCGGCCATCTCCTCGTAACCCATCAGGTTGGTCTGCCCGCTGACCAGGACATCGTCTTCGCCGGCAACCGGTGCGAACGACGCCGAGGCCAGCTCGACCGCTTCGCTCAGGACACGGTTGAGTTCGCTGCCGGCCTCGCGCAACTCGTGCACGAGCTTGGCCCGGACCTCGTCCATGCGCAGACCGGCGAAATGGCTGTTGAGGTAGTTGGCCGCCTGCTCCAACGTGGAGGCCGACAGGGCGCTGCCCAGGTCCACCACGCGGTTTTGCACCTGGTTGTCGGCAAACACCAGGATCACCAGCACGCGCGCATCCGGCAGCGCGACGAAATCGATGTGCCGCAGCGGAAAATCCGCCTGTCGCGGCACCGTCACCACGCCCACGAACCGCGTGACCGCCGACAGCAGTGCCGAGGTACTGGTCATGATGTCGCGCGCCGTCGCCGACTGCAGCGACATCTCGCGCTCCAGACGGGCCCGCTGCGCCGGCGGCAGCGGTCGCAACTCGACCAGACTGTCCACGAACAAGCGCAAGCCCTGCGGCGTCGGTATGCGCCCGGCCGAGGTGTGCGGCGACGTCACCAGCCCCACCTCTTCCAGATCGGACATGATGTTGCGGATGGTGGCCGCACTGACATCCAGCCCCGACGAGCGCGCCAGCGTACGTGAGCCGACCGGTTCGCCATCGGCCAGATATCTGGCGATCAGCGAACGCAACAAGCGCCTGGAGCGTATATCGAGATCAGTGGGATCGAAGGTACTCATGTACTCGCTGGTTCGGGTCGGCTTTCCTATTCTAATAGCGATCGGCGTGCGCATGATCAAGTGCGCAGCCACGGAAGGCACAAACCTGATTAGCCCTCAAGCTCAGCCAGCTTTTCCCTTCTCCCCCCGGGAGAAGGTGGCGCGAAGCGCCGGATGAGGGTACGAGCACGCGAATGATGAACATCTTGCCACCATTCAACGCTTACGCGGAAACGGACCCTCTCCCGCCCCCTGCGGGGCACCCTCTCCCGGAGGGAGAGGGATCGTTGCTGTGCAAACTGGCATGACGGGTAACAAATCAGACCGGGAGGATGGGTTACACAAGTTACGGTTTCCGCTATCGTCCTGCCCATGCTGACCATGCTGTCTGTCCGCCAATTTGCCGTCGTCGAGGCCGTCGAGGTCGAGTTCGATGCCGGCCTGACCGTGGTGACCGGTGAAACCGGCGCCGGCAAATCCTTGCTGGTCGACGCGCTGATGTTGCTTTCCGGCGCCCGCGCCGACAGCGGCATGATCCGCGCCGGCTGCGACCGCGCCGAGCTCTCGGCCAGTTTCGACCTGGCCGCACTGCCGGCCGCACGCGATTGGCTGGCCGAAGCCGATCTGGACGAAGACGACGACACCTGCCAACTGCGCCGCGTACTCAAGAACGGCGGCAAATCGCGCGCCTGGATCAATGGCCGCCCCGCGACACTGGCACAGCTTTCCGCGCTGGCCGCGCTGCTGGTCGAAATCCACGGCCAGCACGAGCACCAGGCCTTGCTGTCGCGCGC
>DASSKC010000026.1:0-8458 GCA_035690885.1 Oleiagrimonas sp.
TTGCGCGCTAGAACCTGATAGGACATGCCGAGATACCTTGGGGTGAAGGGTGATTGTGCCAAGCCCGTGCCGACAAGTCAGCCTTTGCGCCGGACACGCTGCCCGACGCGCTTGTATCCGCTAGCCCTTGCGGTTATTCTGACGCGCTGCATCACGGTCGTTCGGACGACGGGTGCAGCACGGCAGGGATAACCGTGGCAACAAGGCGCGGAGAGGTGTCCGAGTGGTTGAAGGAGCACGCCTGGAAAGTGTGTATACGGCTTATACCCGTATCGAGGGTTCGAATCCCTCTCTCTCCGCCAAACAAATAAGCATCGTACGGATCACGCTGCTTGCGACAAACATGGAAGCGCAAAGCCATGAGAGAGGGTGAGATTCCTCGGGTTCGACAAATTCGTCCGGAACGAATTTGGACCGCCGCAGGCGGGCCCTGAGCAACGCGAAGGGTGAGGCCCAGGACGGGCCGAACAATCCCTCTCTCTCCGCCACAAACAACAAGTCAATGGTGGCCCTGCTGGTCCTCCCGCGACGATAGTCCGCAAACTCCGCCAGGTCCGGAAGGAAGCAACGGTAGTGGGCAACTCGGGCGCCGGGATGTGGCTGGCAGGGCCGCCGCCATTTTGAACCACGCGATTGCGCCAGCAGCCAGCAGGTCGGGCACCGCCCGACAACCAGACCACATGTACTCATGAAGGTTCCTGATTAGCCTCAAAGCTCAGCTGGCAACGATCCCTCTCCCTCCGGGAGAGGGTGCTCCGCAGGGGGCGGGAGAGGGTCCGTTTTCGCGTAAGCGTTGAATGGTGGCAAGATGTTCATCATTCGCGTGCTCGGACCCTCATCCGGCGCTTCGCGCCACCTTCTCCCGAGGGGAGAAGGGAAAAGCTGGCTGAGCTTGAGGGCTAATCAGACGAAGGCTTGTTGGCGGGCAGTGCCCGCCCTGCGTGGTAATGCCGTTGGCGCTTTCACACGAATTCGCTCACGGCGCGAGCTGCACAAGGGGCATCAGCCGGCGTTCGCATCCACCGGCAGCGGATCTGTCAGGTCGATGACATCTCCAGGCCGCGCAATGGCGAATCCACGCGCTTCCAGCTGCTCGCCATCGGCCATGCTGCCGTAGTGATACAGGCGCAAACGTTGCCGCAACGCCGGCGGATACTCGCGTTCGACATCGTCAACGCCGGTGTGCGACGGGTTGCCGACCAGACCGCAGTCATGCGCCACCAGCTCGTCGCCAGCCGCATGCTCGGCCAGCACCTCGGGAATGGGCCGGGTATCGCCGGTCCACACGAAGCTGCCGGGCAGCGACAGCCCGAACGAGGTGCCGGGACGATGATGCCGCGTGGCGAACACGTCGAACCACAGGCCGGCGTGCCAGAACCCGCGCGAGCACGGCACCAGCCGGAACGCCTCCCAAAAATTGGCGCCACCCTCGGCCAGCACATTGGGGTAGTCCGCCACCCTGCCCTGCAGCAGCGGCACCAACCCGGCATGCACGTACAGGTGCACGCGTCCGCGCCACTCGGGATCGAACCAGACGCGGGTGAACATCTGTTCGAGCCCGCCCACGTGGTCCATGTGCAGGTGGGTCAGGAACACCGCCTCGGGCGGCTGCCCGTAGGCATCCAGGCAACGCCGCACGCAATCGGGGCCGCAATCGATCAGCAACAGTGGTTTGCCGTCGCGCTCGAGTACGGCCGAGGCGTTGCCCAGCTCCACCGCGTGGGCGGCCCCGGTGCCGAGAAAATGCAGGGTCCAGCGTTCGCTCATGTGCGTGGTTTTTCCATGGTTTGCGTGTAGCCGCGCATCAGTGGCAGCCACACTTGTTTTTCGAATACGTCCTCGCCGTCACGCGCGGCACCCAGCTTGATCAGCGAGCGACGCAGGCGGGCAAGGTTCGATTGCTGCCATGCGCGTGCCGGCGTGCGCAGCTGGCCACGATCGAAATCAATGATGTAGTTGACCTGGTCGGTGACCAGGATGTTGTGCGCATTGAGATCGGCATGCCAGACACCGTGACCATGAAAGCGTGCGATGAGCACACCGCAGGTCTGCGCCAGCGTGGCATCGAGACACTCCTCATGCAGGCACTCGGCCAGGGTCCGCGAATGCTCGATGCGACGCGTGATCAGGTCGGCCGTGTAATGGATACCCCGCCGCACATAGCGCGCCGCCAGCGGCAGCGGCACTGGAAGGTCCAGCTCGCACAAGCGCACCAGCAGACGGAACTCGGCAAAGCTGCGCGTGTTGTCACGGCCGGTCCACAAGTAGCGGTCGCCGAGCACATTGGCGACCATGCCGCCGCGATGATAATGCCGCAGCACGCATTCGCCGGCGGGACTGTCGACAAAGCAAGCCGACGCCCGACCGCCGCCACGCCCCCGCAATCGCCCGCAGCCCTGCCAGTGGTCCGGGTCGAACCAGGCATGATCGATTTGCGGCACGCTGGCGGCATCGTAGAGAATCGTGCCGTGGGTGCTGGCGTGAATGTGTGTGTCCATCGTCTCCATCATGAGCTTGCGGCACGCGACCGACGCGCCTCCCCGACCAACGCGCACAGTTTAACAACGACACGGAACATCGATGACCAACCGTTCAGCCCCCGCTTCGCTGTGCCTGCTGCGCACCTCCGCCATCGGTGATGTCACGCATGTCGTGCCGCTGGTGCGCACCATCCAGCAAGCGTGGCCGGACACCGCGCTGACCTGGGTTGTCGGCAAGCTGGAACGGCGACTGGTGGGAGACATCGCCGACGTGGAATTCGTCACCTTCGACAAATCGGCCGGCCTTGCCGGCATGCGCGCCGTACGCACGGCCCTGGCCGGACGCCGCTTCGACGCGTTGCTGCACATGCAGGTCGCGCTGCGCTCGAACCTGCTCAGCCTGGCGGTGCGCGCCGACCGGCGCGTCGGCTACGACCGCGCTCGCTCGCGCGACCTGCACGGCGCCTTCATCAACGAGCGCATCAAGCCGCAGCACGGGCAGCACGTACTCGATGCGCTGGGCAGTTTTGTCGAACCGCTGGGGCTCACGCAACAAGCCGTGCGTTGGGACATCCCGATCCCCGACGACGCGCAAGCCTGGGCGCGCGAACAGTTGCCCGGCGAGCCACCGACGCTGGCCGTCAGCCCCAGCTCCAGCCATGCATTGCGCAACTGGCAACCCGAACGCTACGCCAGGGTCATCGACCACGCCGCGTCGCGCGGTCTGCGCGTATGTCTGACCGGCGGACCCTCCGCATCCGAGCGATGCATGGCCGAGGCCATCCTTGCCCATGCCCGCAGCCGGCCACTCGATCTGACCGGCAAGGACACCCTGAAAAAGGCGCTGGCGCTGTTTGCACGCGTGCCGATGCTGCTGACGCCGGACTCCGGGCCGATGCACATGGCCAACGCCGTCGGCTGCAAGGTCATCGGCCTGCACGCGGCCAGCAATCCGGACCGTTCGGGCCCGTATTCCGACTGCCGCTGGTGCGTCAACCGCTACGACGACGCGGCACGCCAGTTTCTGCACAAACCCGCAGACCAGCTGCGCTGGGGCCAGAAGATCGAGCACGCCGGCGTCATGGACCTGATCACGGTCGATGACGTGGTCGAGCGGCTCGATGCGCTGTGCACGGAACTTGGCCTGACCTGACCTGCCAATCGCCCGGCATCGCTTCGAGCACTCCGAACAAGCCGTCCCTGTTCGTTCAGAACAACCGCAGGAGCGGCGGCCGCCGCGATTGTGAATGCCACAAGACAACAACCGTGCGGGCACGCCCCATCGCGGCTGCCGCCGCTCCTACCGAAAGGTGTCGTCAACCGCTCAGTTGTAGCCGAGCTGGCTGACCAGCGTGTAGAGGATTTTCAGATCCTTGGCATCCAGTTTGTTGGCACTGAACGGATGCACCTTCTGCCCCTCGATCAGGTTGCCGGGAATGCTGTTGCTGCCCATGCCGCGGAAATGATTGTGGAAGGCGTGCACGATGGCGCCGTGGTTATGGTTGTTGACCGGATAGCCGATCGCCGACAGCGCCAGCCACGGATTGAAATCGGCCGGCGGATCAAGCAGCTTGCCCTCGGGCCACAAGCCGAAACCGTGCTTGGCCAGGGTCTCCCACGGAAAGTACTGGCCCGGGTCGCTGCGCCGCTTGGGCGCCATGTCCTCGTGGCCGATGATGTGCGTGGGCGGGATGTCCCAGCGCTCGGTGAGGTCGGCAAGCAAACGCAGCAAGCTGTCGATCTGCGCTTTCGAAAACGGCTCGTTGCCGTTGTTGTCCAGCTCAATGCCGATGGACGCCGAATTGACGTCGGTGACCGTGCCCCAGCGACCGCTGCCGGCCTGCCAGGCGCGGTCGATGTCATGCACCAGCTGATAAATGTGACCATCGTCGCCGATCATGTACTGGGCACTGACCGGGCCGCCCGAGTTGGCCGTGGTCAGCGTATGCAGCGCCTGTTTGGCCGAACCTTCCTGGGTGAAATGGAGAACGATCATGAACGGCTTGCGCTGATCGAAGTTCGGCGACGGCATCCAGGTCGCGATCGGGTTGTGCGAGGGCTGGGCGCTGGATGTCGCCGCGGCAATGTCCGTTGCTTTGGTGTTGCTGGTCGACTGCGGCGCACACGCCGCCAGCAGCACGGAAGCCACCACGGCAGCCAGCATCGGCAACCATTTGCCGTTGCGGAATGTTCGACTCACACGTGTCATGTCGCTACCTCTCGATGAAAACGGTGTTGGCATCCGCGTGGCACAGGCACGCTCGGGATGAGGGCTTAACGTTTTATTCAATTTTCACCCGCGCCGCCAATGAAGAAACCCGCACGGGGCATAGCCTGAAGTTATGCAAGCTTCACGAAAATGCCGGCAATCTCGTCCGCGTCCAGCACGCGCCAGTGCCCCTGCGGCAAAGATCCGAGCGCCAATCCGCCCAGCGCCGAGCGGTGCAGGGTTTCGACACGATTGCCGACGGCGGCGAACATGCGTCGCACCTGGTGGTAGCGGCCTTCGTTCACCGTCAGGCGCACATGACGTTCGCCCAGCACATCCAGTCGCGCCGGTGCCAGTGGCCGCGTTTCCGACCGCAGCATCAGCTCGCCGCGCGCGAACACCTCGGCTTCGTCGCCACGCAACGGTTCGGCCAGCGTGGCCTCGTAAATCTTGGCCACATGCGCGCGCGGCGCAATGATCCGGTGCAGCAGCGCGCCATCGTCGGTCAGCAGCAACAAGCCGCTGGTGTCGCGGTCCAGCCGGCCGACGCCGGAGATGGCCGGTTTGCGCCGTCGGTAGCGCGGCGGCAACAACGAATGAACCAGTGGCCCGGCATCGGCGTGCGAACAAATCACGTCGACCGGCTTGTGCAGCATCAACACCACGCCGGGTGCGGGATCCAGCGGTTCGCCGTCGACGCGCACCGCCTCGTGCGCCACGGCGTCGGCGGCATCCAGCGGCTGTCCGTGCATATCCGTGATCAGGCCATCGGCAAACAGACGCATGACTTCGCGGCGACTGCCGTAACCGAGGTTGGCCAGATACCGCACCAGCTTCACCGGCGCGCCTCGATCACCTTGAAGCCATCGCGTTCGACATGAATGTGCACGTGCGCAAAATGCGCGCGCAACGTGTCCTCGTAGGCCAGATGCCGATTGGCCACCATCCAGAACGCGCCACCGCGATCGAGCGCGCCGGCCGCGGCCGCAATGAAGGCACGACCCAGTTGCGGCAAATCGGCATGTCCCTGATGGAACGGCGGATTGCTGATGATGGCGTCGTACTTGCGCGGCACGCCAGCGGCGACATCGTGCCAGAGCACCTCCACGGCCACATCGCGACCGGCTGCCTGACAAGCGGCTTCCAGATTCGCGCGCGCCGCCGGCAAGGCACGCGCATCGGCTTCATACAGGTCGATGGCAGTCACCTTCGGGCAGCGACGCAGCAGCGCCACCGAGAGAAAGCCCGCGCCCGCACCCAGGTCGGCTACGCGTCCATGCAAACTCCCCGGCAGGCATTCGGCCAGCAATGCCGAAGCCGCATCAATGCGATCCCACGCAAACAAGCCCGGACGCGCGACCAGACCATCGACGGTCGGACGCAGGACATCGTGTTCGCGCCAGGCCAGACGCAAGG
Organism: Oleiagrimonas sp.; assembly: GCA_035690885.1. GTDB lineage: Bacteria > Pseudomonadota > Gammaproteobacteria > Xanthomonadales > Rhodanobacteraceae > Oleiagrimonas. The sequence goes on from DASSKC010000026.1 coordinate 6,106, forward strand.
CGTCGTCGATCGAGTCCGGACCCGGCGCCACCCAGAACACCCGGCATTTGTGCTTGGACAAAGCGGCCGGCGCGCCCGCCAACTGCGCCATGTCGGCCTGGGCCGAACGCGCACCATCATGATTGGCCACGCTGGCCATGATCACGCCGCCATCGGCAAGATGATCGAGCGCGCGTGCCAACTGCGCGCGCCGCGCTTCGCGCTGGCGCGGTGGCAACATCATCACCAACGCGAAGCGCTGTTCGGACGCGGGCTCGCCCACATGCCACCCATGACGTTGCAATTGGTCGGCAAACGGACGCAAATCCTGCTGGCACAACACGCCCGAAGTGGCGCGCGCATCAAGCGCTGCGCCGACGCGCGCACCCATGAACAACACTCCGCCACGCTCCGGCCAATCCAGGTCGCCGCGATCAAACGGCACCCGCAACGTACGCAGCGCCGGATCATCGGCAACCAGCTCAGCCGCACCCATGAACAGTCTCCAACATGTCGCCGACATGGTAACCCGGCCGACTCGCAGAACCGCACAAAAAAGCCTCCGGCCAATCGCTGCGCAAGACGCAAAATACCTAGTCCGAAGCGGGTCTTGCCTGCTGCAAGGTTTGCATGGTTTGCCGCACAAGCTCGCGCAGATCGGTCAGGCACGCTTCGAGCGGTGGCTCAAGGGAAAACGCGGACATGCCCTGCATCGCATCAAGCACATCGGTTTCGCTTTTGAGACATGCCTCGATCACGCGGGTCGTTCGCTCGGGGGAAACGAGTGCACGCAGCTGCACGGCAAGCGACGTCAGCCATTCCTTTTCATCGTTCTCGCCCTGCGGCAGGTGATCGGTACGGCGGATGATGCCGCGCAAGGCGTCTTCCGCTTCGCCATGTTTTTGCGCCGCGTGGCGCAACGAAGCCGCCAGTCCGGCGTCCTCGTCGACGATATCGGCACCTTCGGCACAGCGTTCAGCCGCCACGTGACAGGCGGCCAGCACCGCATCCATGGCAACCTGCTTGTCGTTGAGAAGAAACTCGTCAGTCATGATGATGCCGTGTAAAAGGTCAGTGCGCCGGGAAGCACGCGGAAAGACGCCGGTGTGTGAGTCGCCACTTCTCCATCGGCGGTGACGGTTCGGGTCTTGCGCGTTTGCACGTCCATTTCGGAACCACGAAGCATCAGCGTCCGCGGCTCCCTGTGGATGCTCCCGACCCGCAGCGCGTGTGCCAGCGCCAGCATGCGGCCACCGCTGAATCTTGGCAAGGCCACGAGGTCGAGGACGCCATCGTCGATGGCGGCCTTGTCGGTGATCCGGTTGCCACCGCCGTAAAAAGGGCCGTTGCCAACCGAGATCTGCATCACGCGGCATGTTCGCGAATCACCATCGCACTTGACCGTTGCGTGAAAACCGCGCTGCACCTTGAACGCTCGCCAGGCGCCGATGAAATAGGCGACGAAACCGAGGTATTTCTTTTCCTTCGTGTCGGTCTGCCGTTTGGCCTCGACCGCCAGACCGATGTGCGCGACATTGAAAAAATGCACGTCATTGACCTGGCCGACGTCGATGCTTCGTGTGCCGCCGTTGACAATCAAGGCGCAGGCGGCGTCGACATCGTCAAGCGCAATCCCGAGCCCGCGCGCGAGGTCGTTGGCGGTGCCGAACGGCAGAATGCCCACCGGCAGATCGGCATCGAGCAATGCCGGCGCCAGCATGTGCAGCGAGCCATCACCACCGGCAACGATGACCCGGTCCACGTTGCCGTCAAGCTGCCTGAGCATGTCCGCGGCTTCATCGGGCGAGGAAGGCGACTGCAGGGTGACGTGCAAGCCATGCGCATCAAATGCCTCAAGCGCGGCACGGACGCGATCGTCCTCTTGCGTGAGCCCCGGTTTGAGAAACAACACGGCACGACTTCGGGCATTGACGCTGTTGTGCATGACGGCGCGACCGGCGAAGCCTCAAGTGCGATCCAGTAGAACAGCCGTTCACCCACCCGTCCAGTGGCAACGTGTGGGAGCCATTCACGTTTCGCAAAGCGTGGCGAGCGGCTCGACCTTGCGGCTCAAGCATGGATAATGGGATCGCCTTGTCCACCGTGGAGCAAGAACGTGCCTGGTCTGCATCGCTGGTGCCGGTATCTGGCATGCCTGATCTTGATGTCACTGAGCGGCACGCTTGCCCTGGCGCAAACCGCCGCCCCGCATCAAGCGGGCTTCGTGGCACAGATCAACCTTGATGGCGCCATCGGCCCGGCGGCGGCCGAGTATGTCCACGATGCCAGTGCGCGCGCCGTGGATGACGGCGCGCGCGCCATCATCCTGCGTCTGGATACGCCCGGCGGCCTGTCCAGATCCATGCACGACATC
>DASSKC010000027.1:0-15644 GCA_035690885.1 Oleiagrimonas sp.
CCGACCGAAAGCTTCGATTCAGGCATGGCCCGTACCGTCGACTGGTATCTTGAACATCAGGACTGGGTCACGCGGGTGCTCGACGGCAGCTACCGTCTCGAGCGTCTAGGCGCGTAGGGCGGGCATTGCCCGCCGCATGCCACCCGATACGCGGAATGATGGCGGACCGCGCCCGCCCTACCCGTTTTCCCGCATACATGCAGGACAGGACATGAGCACAACCAAAGGCATCATTCTCGCCGGCGGCTCCGGCACACGGTTGTATCCGTTGACCCAGGCGGTCAGCAAGCAGCTGCTGCCAGTCTACGACAAACCGATGATCTACTACCCGCTGGCCACGTTGATGCTGGCCGGTATCCGCGAGATATTGATCATCAACACCCCACACGAACAAGCCATGTTCCAGCGCCTGCTGGGTGACGGTTCGCAATGGGGCCTGAACATCGAGTATGCCGTGCAGCCCTCACCGGACGGCCTGGCGCAGGCTTACCTGATCGGCCGCGAATTTGTGGCCGGCCAGCCCAGTTGTCTGATCCTCGGCGACAACCTGTTCTACGGCCACGGCCTGACCGAACGCCTGCAGCGCGCGGCCGCACGCGAAAACGGCGCGACCGTATTCGGCTACTACGTCACCGATCCGCAGCGCTACGGCGTGGCCGAGTTCGATGCCGACGGCCGCGTGGTCGGGCTGGAAGAAAAGCCCGCGCAGCCGAAGTCCAACTACGCCGTCACCGGGCTGTATTTCTACGACGGGCGCGCCAGCGACTTTGCCGCCAGCCTCAAACCCTCACCGCGTGGCGAGCTGGAAATCACCGATCTCAACCGTTGTTATCTGGATGACCAGTCGCTGATGCTCGAACAACTCGGCCGCGGTCATGCCTGGCTCGATACCGGCACCCACGACTCGATGGTCGATGCCTCCAATTTCATCGCCACGGTCGAAAACCGCCAGGGGCTCAAGGTCTGCTGCCCCGAGGAAATCGCCTACATGAATGGCTGGATCGATGCCGACGCCGTGTTGCGGCAAGCCAAACAACTGGCCAAAACCGATTATGGCCGCTACCTGCAACGCCTTGTTGGCGCAGGCGGGAACCAGTGAAGCGCATAGACACCAACATTCCGGAAGTATGCGTGCTGGAACCGCGCGTGTTCGGCGACGAGCGCGGTTTTCTTTACGAAAGCTACAACGCCGCACGCTTTGCCGAGCTCGGCATCGACGCGCGCTTCGTGCAATCGAACGTGTCACGCTCGGTCGGCGGCGTGTTGCGCGGCCTGCACTATCAGTGGCCCAATCCGCAGGGCAAGCTTGTCAGCGTGCTCGAAGGCGAGGTCTATGACGTCGCCGTCGACATCCGCCACGGCTCGCCGCATTTCGGGCACTGGGCCGCCGCCGTGCTGTCGGCCGACAACAAGCGTCACTTCTGGATCCCCGAAGGCTTCGCCCACGGCTTCTGCGTACTCTCCGAGTCGGCCGTGTTCACCTACCAGTGCACGGCGTTGTACGACCCGAGCGCCGACGCCGGCATCCGCTGGAACGACGGTGACATCGGCGTCGACTGGCCAGTCAGCGACCCGCAACTGTCCGACAAGGACGGCAAGAATCCATTTCTGGCTGACATCACCGCCGACCGGTTGCCGGTCTACACGCCATGACCATTCTGTTGCTTGGCGCCAACGGCCAGGTCGGCCGCGAGTTGCGGCATGCATTGGTGGAAACATCCGAGCAAACCACCTCACGTCATCCCGGCGAAAGCCGGAATCCAGTGTCTTTGAGCCTCAACGCAACATCAAACATGGATTCCGGCCTTCGCCGGAATGACGGTAAAGGGGATCCATCGTTTGCGCGCATTGTTGCAGCCACGCGTGACGGCCAACTGACTGACGGCGGGTGCTGCGAAACGGCCGACCTGGCGCAGCCGGACAGCTTGCGCGACCTGCTTGATCGCGTGCAGCCGGACATCATCGTCAACGCCGCCGCGCACACCGCCGTGGACCGCGCCGAAGACGAACCCGACCTCGCGCAGCGCATCAATGCCGATGCCGTTGGCGTTCTTGCCCAATGGGCCGCGGCGCACGACGCACTGCTGGTGCACTACTCGACCGATTATGTCTTTGATGGCACGCAATCGACACCGCGCCGCGAGGATGATCCCACCGCCCCCCTGGGTGTCTATGGCGCCAGCAAGCTGGCCGGAGAGCAGGCGCTGCGTGACAGCGGCGCACATCACCTGCTGTTTCGCACCGCCTGGGTCTACGCCGCGCACGGCCACAATTTTCTCAAGACCATGCTGCACCTCGGTGCCACGCACGAACGCCTGACGGTGGTCGATGATCAGCACGGCACGCCGACACCCGCGGCGCTGATTGCCGAGGTCACGGCCACCGCACTGCGTCAGTGGCAACAGGCCGAACCAACCGCACGCGCAAACCTGGAGGGCACTTTCCACCTGGTCGCGGACGGTGACACCACGTGGTGCGGTTTTGCCCGCGCCATCATGCAGCGCGCCGCTGCAAGCGGCCTGATCGAGCACGCGCCGGAAGTGGTCGCCGTGGGCAGCTCGGCCTACCCCACGCGGGCCGAGCGACCGACCTGGTCGGTGCTGGACACCTCGCGGTTGCGGCGGACGTTCGGCATCGAGCTGCCTCGATGGGAGCAAGGGTTGCAGCAGGTCCTGGCCGACATTTTGCGCGCACGCAAGAGTTGATTTGGAGCATTGCCCGGTGTGTTCGGGCGGGGGCTTTGCCCCGGTTGCTTCGCGCTGGATCGGACGTTGTTTGCCGCCGTGCGGCGGCGTATCACGCCCTGCCGGGCGCTCGTTCATTTCTCTTGCTTGCCCACAAACGCGTCTGGAACGTGTTTGAACGGCAAAGCCGGCCCGAAGGGCGGAGGGCAGGAAGCCCGGAGTAAGAGAAACGAACCAAAGAGAAGGGCTCCCCCGTCCGGCGCTCGCCGGGCTGCGCCCTGCGAGTGCGTTCCGCGCTGCGGGGTTTTTCTGACGGGCCATCCATGGCCCGCAGAAAAATGGCCGGCGTCCTGCCGGCCACCCTTCGGGCCTTGTCCTCCGCGCTCCACCGCCTCCCGAGGGGCAAGGGGGGGCGAGTTCGGAACCGTCAAGCGGCCAGAGCAACATGTTCGCAAGCACGCCAGTTCTTGCGCTTCACCAGAAACGTGATGACTCGCGAAGCGGGCAGCGCTCTGCGCTGCTGGGTCCCCTTCAGAAGCGGCGGACGGATGGAGGAAAAGGCCCGTCAGGGGAGCCGACAGGACGTCGGCTCGTTTGTCGCGGGCCAAGGATGGCCCGTCGACAAACCCCCGCAATCCGGAAGCGAACCCGAAGGGCGCGTATGCAGGGGTGCATTTCTTTTGGTTCGTTTTCTTTGTGCACTCAAAGAAAATGAACGAGCGCCCCGCGGGCGCGAAACGCCGCCGCACGGCGGCAAACAAAGTCCGATCCAGCGCGAAGCAACCGGGGCAAAGCCCCCACCAACCAAGCCAAACGCGCAGCCACCTACATGGCGGCCCCCGCCAACCGCCGCTGCCGCCGCCGCTCCTTCCGCGCGCGCCAGCGATCGGCCAGACAGGCAAAGATCAAATACAGCGCCGGCGTGCTCAAAAGCGTCATCGCCTGCGACACGATCAGACCGCCGATCAGCGCGATGCCCAGCGGCCGGCGCAACTCGGCGCCGACACCGATGCCGATGGCCAGCGGCAAGGCCGCCAGGATCGCCACCATGGTGGTCATCATGATCGGCCGGAACCGCACCAGGCAGGCATCGCGGATCGCCTCGCGCGGCGCCACGCCGCGTCGCTGCCGCGCCAGTGCGAAGTCGATCATCATGATCGCGTTCTTCATCACCAGCCCGATGAGCAATACCAGCGCCATGTCGGCGATGATCGACAACTCCGTATTGGTCAGCACCAGCGCCAGCAATGCACCGACACCGGCCGACGGCAGCGTGGACAGGATCGTGATCGGGTGGATCAGGCTCTCGTAGAGCATGCCGAGCACGATGTACACGGCAAGGATGGCGCCCAACAACAGGAACGGCATGGCCGACCGGCTCTCGCTGAAACCGCGGAAGCCGCTGCCGAAATTGCCATGGATGCCGGCCGGCAGGCGCATGGTTTCGAACGTCGTCTTGATCGAGTCCATGGCCTCGCCCAGGCTGGCCCCCGGCGCCAGATTGAAGCTGACATCCATGGTCGTGAACTGGTCCTCGTGCACGATCGACATCGGCGACATTTCCGCTTCCTGGTACGCGATCGCCGACAACGGAATCATCTCGCCGCTGCGGGTCGCCACGTGCACGTGGTTGAGCGCCTCGGGCGTGGCCGATTGTTGCGGCAGCGCGCTCACCACGACGCTGTACTGGTGGATGCCGGAATAAATGGTCGACACATGGCGTTGGCCAAACGCGTTGTACAGCGCATCGTCGACGTCGGCCATGCGCACGCCGAACGCGACCGCCTTGTCCCGATCGACCACGATGTTCTGGCGCAATCCGGCCATGTCGGCGTCGGCACCGACATCGCGCAGCAATGGGTTCTTCTTGAGCTGAGTGACCAATTTCGGAATCCATTTGGTCAGTTGCTCGGAACTGTTGCCCGCCAGCTCCACGCTGTATTGCGCACCCTGGCTGGACCCGCGGCCGCCAGTGGGCAAATCCTGATGCGCGCGCAGGCGCAGGTTGATGCCGGGGAAAGCATCAGCCTTTTTCGACAACCTTGCCAGCACCTGTTGGGTGGTCTTGCTGCGTCCATGGCCAAGCGGCTTGAGCTGGATGCTGAACGAACCCGCCGCGCTGCCGTGATGCGAGCCCAGACGCGATCCGACGTACTCGATCGCCGGATCGGCCAGCAACATGCGCGTCACCTGCTGCTGGCGCTGCTTCATGTCGGCAAACGACAGCGTCGCACCGGCGGTGACGCGGCCCCAGATCAGGCCCGTGTCCTGCGGCGGGAAGAAGCCGGCCTTGACCACGCCGAACAGGAATACGGTGACGAAGATCAACGCCAAGGGCGTCAATGCCATCAACAAGGCATGACGCAACGAGAAGTCCAGCGCACGCCGATACCTGTTGGCCATCCCGACGTGAAAACGATCCAGCGCGCGGCCGAATCGCGAGATGCCTTCTGTTTTCGGCCGCCGCAGAAACTGACCGCACAAGGTCGCCGTCAGCGTCAGCGAAATCACGGCCGATACCACCACCGCCGCCATCAGCGTCACCGTGAACTCACGGAAAAACACACCGATCATGCCCGGCGCGAACAACAGCGGAATGAACACCGCCACCAGCGACGCGGTAATCGAAACGATGGTGAAGCCGATCTCGCGCGCACCCTGCAACGTCGCTTCGCGGCGTGACTGTCCGCCATCGACATGGCGAATGATGTTCTCGATCACGACCACCGCATCGTCGACCACGAAACTGATGGCAATCACCAGGGCCAGCAGCGACATGTTGTCCAGCGTGTAATCAAGCAGATACATCACGCCGAACGCACCGGCCAGCGCCAGCGGTACCGCCAGCGCCGCGATCAGTGTCGGCGCCAGGCGACGCAGGAAAAACAGCATGGTCAACACCACCATGCCGAGGCTGATCAACAAGGTGATCTGCACCTCGTTGATGGACGCACGAATGGTCGGCGTGCCGTCGTAATAGGCGGTCACGTGCGCGCCCGGCGGCAACAATTCGCGCAACGCCGGCAACGCCGCCTTGACCCGGTCCACGGTGGCGATGACGTTGGCTTCCGGCTTCTTGAAGATGTCGATGCCGATCGACGGCTGGCCATTGAAGTACGCGGCCTGGTACTTGTTTTCGGCGCCGCGGTGGACATGCGCGACATCCTTGAGCTGCACCGCGTGGCCGTCGTGCACCGCAATCACCAGGTTGGCGAAGTCCTCGGCGGTATGCAGCTGGTCGTTGGCGGTGACCGCCATCGTGGTGTGGCCATCGCTCAAAAATCCCTTGGGTGAGGTGACGTTGGCCGCGCGCAACGCGTTGCGCAGCTGGTTGGACGTCAGGCCCATGGCGTTGAGCGCATGCAGGTCCACGTCCACGCGCACGGCCGGGCGCGCACTACCGGACACGTCCACCGACGCCACACCCTTGAGTTGCGACAAACGCGGTTTGATCAAGGTATTGGCGCGCGCGAACAGCTCCGACAACGGCTGCGCCTCGGAGGTCAGCGCCAGCTGCAGCACCGGATCGTGGTTGGGATTGGCCTTCTCGAATCGCGGCGGCGAGCGCAAGCCCGCCGGCAGATCACTTTGAGCGGCATTGAGCGCCGCCTGCACCTTGTTGGCAGCATGGTTGATGTCCACCCCTTGTTGGAACATCAGGAACACGAACGTGCTGCCCTCGGAGCTGCGCGAAAACATGCGCCTGAGCCCCGGCACCTGACCCAGATGACGTTCCAGCGGCGCGGCCACCGTGTCGGCCATGGTGCTGGCGCTGGCGCCGGACTGGTTGGCGACCACGAAGATGGCCGGAAACGACATCTGCGGCAAGGCACTGATGCCCAGCATCGAGTAGCAGATCGCGCCGATCGCCAGCAGCCCCGCCGCCAGCAACGAGGTACCGATGGGGCGACGGATGAACGGCGCGGAGATGTTCACGATCGGCCCCCGTCCGGTGCCTGCTCCAGTCGTGCCGAACCCTCATCGTGCTCGCGCCCGCGATGCGCCCGCACCCAGTCCGAGAAGCGCTCCATGTACAGGTAGATCACCGGCGTGGTGTATAGCGTGACCAGCTGCGACAACAGCAATCCGCCGACGATCGAGATGCCCAACGGGCGCCGCAGTTCGGCCCCGATGCCGGTCCCGAAGGCCAGCGGCAAGGCACCGAACAAGGCCGCGAACGTGGTCATCATGATCGGCCGGAAACGCAGCAGGCAGGCACGCCGGATGGCATCGTGCGCGTTCATGCCGCGGTTCTTCGCCTCGATCGCGAAATCGATCATCATGATCGCGTTTTTCTTGACGATGCCGATCAAGAGCACGATGCCGACAATGCCATCCACCGACAGGCTCATGCCGCAGATCATCAACGCCAGCAAGGCACCGACACCGGCCGGCGGCAAGGTCGAGATGATCGTCAGCGGATGGATGTAGCTCTCGTAGAGCACGCCCAGCACGATGTAGATCACCACGATGGCGGCCAGCAGCAGCAACACCTCGTCGCCCATGGAACCGGCGAACTCGGCGGCCTTGCCGATGAACTGCGCACGCACCTGCGGCGGGAAGTTCATCTGCGCATGCAGATCGTTGATGGCCTCGACGGCCTGCGACAGCGAATACCCCGGCGCCAGATTGAACGAGATGGTCGCCGCCGGCAGCTGGTTCTGATGACTGATCACCAGCGGCGCGTTGGTCATCTCGGCCGTGGCCAGCACCGACAACGGCACCGTGCCGCCACCGCCGGTGATGATGCCGGTATTGGACTGACCGACACCGGTGGCGGTGGACGAGTTGGACGAGGTGAGCATGCCGTAGCTGGTGGCATTGCTGCCGGTCAACGCGCCGCCGCCGTTGCTGCGCACGCGCAGCAGGTTCATCAGCGACTCGGGATTGCGGAATTCCGGCGCCACTTCCAGCACCACGCGATACTGGTTGAGCTGGGTGAAGATGGTGGAAATCTGACGCTGACCGAAGGCGTCGTACAGCGTGTCGTCGATGGTCTGCACCGGCACGCCGAGGCGGCTGGCCTTGTCGCGATTGATGGTCAGGTGCAGCGCCCGGCCCTTGTTGGCCAGGTTGTTGGTCACATCCGTGATCTGGGGCAACTCGCGCATCGCCTCGGTCATCTGGTTGGCATAGCCGCCCAGCTCGTCGGCGTTGACGTCGCTCAAGGCGTACTGGTACTCGGTCGCCGAGACACGATTGTCCAGCGTGATGTCCTGCACCGGTTTCAGATACAGGGCCATGCCGGGGATATGCGCCACGTCCTGCTTGAGGCTGGCCAATACCGAATCGAGGTCGCCGCGCTCATCGCGATCCTTGAGCACGATGCTGATGCGGCCCTGGTTGAGCGTAGGGTTGACCGAACCGGCGCCGACAAACGAGGCCACGCCGGCCACCGCCGGGTCGTTGCGAATAGCGGCGGCGACCTGCTTGACCCGCTCTTCCATGGCCGGGAACGCGATGTTGTCGTCGGCCTGCACCACGCCGGTGATCATGCCGGTGTCCTGCTCGGGCAACAGGCCCTTGGGAATGATGATGTACAGCCACACCGTCACCACCAGCGCCAGGAAAAACACCGCCATGGTGAATACGCGATGGTCGAACACCCAGTCCAGGCTGCGCGCATAGCCATCGACCGTGCGCGTCCACCAGGTGCGCTTGCCGGCGGCGGCCTGGCGCTCGTGCTCGTCATCGCCAGCCGGCAGCTGGTCGGGCTTGAGCAAATAGGCACACATCATCGGCGTCAGCGTCAGCGACACCACCATGGAGATGGCCACGGCAATGGACAGCACCCAGGCGAACTCGTGGAACAGGCGCCCGGTCACGCCCGGCATCAGCAGCAACGGCAGGAACACGGCGATCAGCGAGATGGTCAGTGACACCACCGTGAAGCCGATCTCACGCGCACCGATTTCGGCAGCTTCCGGTCCGCTGTGGCCTTTTTCGATATAGCGCACGATGTTCTCGATCATCACGATCGCATCGTCGACCACGAAACCGGTCGCGACGGTGAGCGCCATCAGCGACAGGTTGTCCAGCGACATCCCCGCGAATGCCATCACCCCGAACGTGCCGACCAGCGATAACGGCACCGCTACCGACGGAATCAATGTCGCCCACAGTCGTCTGAGGAACACGAAGATCACGGCCACGACCAGGAAGATGGTCAGGATCAGCGTGAACTGCACGTCGTGCACCGAGGCCTGGATGGTCACGGTGCGGTCGGAGAATACTTTCAGATGCACCGAGGCCGGCAACACGCTGCGCAGCTGCGGCATGATGCGGCGGATGTTGGCCACGGTTTCCACGATGTTGGCACCGGGCTGGCGGCGGATATCCAGCAATACCGCCGGCTCACCATTGGCCCAGGCCGCCAGCTTGTTGTTCTCGACGCCGTTTTTGACCGTGGCCACATCCTTGAGGTAAACCGGCGCGCCATCCTTGTAGCTGATGACGGTGTCGGCATACTCGGCGGCGCTGGAAAGCTGGTCATTGGTGCCGATCGAATAGGTCCGCACCGCGCCATTGAGCGTGCCCTTGGCGGCATTGACGTTGGCCCGGGTCAGCGCCCGACGCACATCCTCCAGGGTCAGGCCCATGTTGCCGAGTTTGGCCGGATTGACCTCCACGCGCACGGCCGGACGCACGTCGCCGGCAATCGAAACCAGACCGACACCGGGCACGCGCGACAGCTTTTGCGCCAGGATCGAGTCGGCGTAGCGGTTGACCTCGCGCAAGGGCAGCGCGTCGGAAGTCAGCGACAGTGTCAGGATCGGCGCGTCAGCCGGATTGACGCGGTTGTAGACCGGTGGATACGGCAGCGAGCCGGGTAATCGCGCCGAGCGCAATGCCGATTGCACATCCTGCGCCGCGACATCGATGTCGTGATCCATCGAGAAGCTGAGCACGATGGTCGACAGCCCGGCCGAAGAATCCGAGCTCATCATGGTGATGCCCGAAATCTGTCCCAGCTGGCGCTCCAGCGGCGTGGTCACCAGCGTGGCCACGGTCTGCGCGCTGGCACCGGGATACTTGGTGGTCACCACCAGGGTTGGCGCCGCCACGTTGGGCAGCGCCGATACCGGCAACTGGCGGTATCCGAGGATACCCAGCAACATCACCGCAGCCATCAGCAACGAAGTGGCAATGGGTCGGCGGATGAAAATGGTCGAAATGCCCACGCTCGGGTTCCTGCATGCTTGGAGTGTCAGCGGCGCCAGCCAAAACTGCCGGCGCCCGGGGCTGAAGTACGGTGGTTACGTGGCCGACGGCGGCGTCTTGCCCTTGTCGGCATTCGGCTTGGCCAGCGCCGATGCGGCCGGCACCGGTACCTCACCCGGCTTGAGCGGCTTGACCTTCTTGCCCGGTTTGAGGCGGAACTGGCCTTCGGTCACCACCTTGTCGCCGGCCGCCAGACCCTTGGCCACCAGCACATGGGTATCGCCCACCTCGTCGCCCACGGTCACCGGCTGCATCTTGACCGTGTCGTCTTTTTGCAGGACGTACACATAGTCGCCGTCGGGACCGCGCTGCACCGCCTGGGTGGGAATCACCAAGCCATCATGGACCGTGTCGACCTGCATGCGCACGCTGACATACTGCCCCGGCCACAGCTCCGTGTGCTCGTTGGGGAACTCCGATTTCAACGTGAACGTGCCGGTATTGGGATCGATGCGGTTGTCGATGACCGTGAGTTTGCCGTCATCGGCCAGCACATGCTGGTCGCCGGTACGCTGCAGGACGACCACCGGCAGCGGCGCCTTGGCCTGCGCGGCACGCACCTTGTCCAGATCCTCGGCCGGCAGCGAGAACATCACGTTGATCGGATGCACGCGGGTCAGCACCACGATCGCGCTGCCGGTCGTGAGCACATTTCCCGGATCGACCTGGCGGATGCCGGCCAGACCGCTGATGGGCGCGCGAATCTTGGTGTAATCGAGGTTGATCCGGGCATCCTCGACGCTGGCCTTGTCGGCCGCCACCGTCGCCTCCAGCTGCTTGACCTTGTTGACCTGGGTATTGAGGTCCTGCTGCGAGATGTAGTGCTTGGCGATCAACTGCTTGCTGCGCGACAGATTGCTGCGCGCCGTGGCCAGCAAGGCTTCGTCACTGTGCATGCGCGCGACCGCCTGATCATAGGTCGCCTTGTAGCTGCGCGGATCGATGCGCGCCAGCACCTGGCCCTTGTCGACCTCCTGGCCTTCGTCGAACTCGATGCTGAGCAGGCGTCCGCCGACCTGCGGCTGCATCGTGACCGTTCTGAGCGCCTGCACGGTTCCGGTGGCCTGGAGGTAGATCGGCACATCCTTTTTCACTACCGGCACCACGGTGACCGGCACGGCGGCCTGCTTGTCGCCCTGCCCGGCGGCCCCGTGCCGCGCACCACTGCCGCCCTGCAGGGCACGCCATCCGACGATCAGGATGATCAGCACCACAATGACGATCAGCACGGTTTTCCAACGCGATTTCCAACGCGGCATGGAGCAACTCCAGAAATAATGACTATGTCGGGGACCCACCGACCGCCCGAGAACGACCGGTAGCGGCAACCGCGCACACGCGCGGACAAGTGCAGCTTAATGTTTCTCAAACGTGCCGTGACACTGCCAGTTGACAGGGGTGGGGCATGACTGACGGCACATGAACAGGCTGTTGCCATGCGCCGGATCATCATCGCACCCTGCGACATCTTCCCGCTTTAATCGATCTGCGGCAAAACGCTATACTCGAAATTTCAAGCGCCCTGCAACTGTGGAGCGTGTCGCCGGGCCGGCCGGTTGGGGCCGTACCGATACTGGGGAAAATGCCGTGAGTCGACGCCACCTGAGCAATTCAGACAAACAGTTTGTTCGCCAGTTCTCGCAAGTGATCGGCTTTCTTGCCGTTTTTGCCGCCTGCCTGCTCGCCGGAGCGAGCTACATCTACAGCCAGCAGCCGGACATGCAGGCCGACGCCGTGGCCAAGACCACCGCCAACCGTCTGGCCCCGATCGCCAACGTGTATGCCGGCGACACCGGCCGCGCGGCCATGGCCGCCGCCAAGGCCGCGGCCGCCAAGGCCGCCGCCTCCAAGGTCGCCTACGGCGGCACCACCGACGGCAAAACCATCTTCCACAAGCTGTGCACCACCTGCCATACCAATCCGGCCACCGGCGCCCCGCAGCTGGGCGACGCCGCCGACTGGGCGCCGCGCATTGCCGAAGGCATTCCCACCCTGATCAAGCACGCCATCAACGGCTACACCGGTCCCGACGGCCATGTCATGCCACCCAAGGGCGGCAATCCGGCGCTGACCAAGGAGCAGATCACCGCGACGGTCAAGTGGATCGTGTCGCAGTCGAAGTGACTCGGGACTCTGGACTCGCGGAAAACATTTCACGCCGGATGTCGTGACCGCCACGTTTCGGCAAACTGCACCAGATCGGGAAAAAACGCGCCGAAATGATGGTTGAGCGTCGCTTCGCGCGCCGACAGCTGCGGTAGCGCCTGATCCAGCGGATTGGCACGCGACAGGCGCTGCCCCAGGCCGGTCAGAACCTCGCCGATGACCTCGGGCCGCGCATAAGCCGCGGGCAGATTCCGCTCGTGCATGAACGCGGCAAACCGATGCAGGCGTGGTGGCAGCCACTGCGCTCGCGCATCCAGGCGCTCGCGCAGGCGAATCGAGAAGGCATCCAGCGACGAATCCGACCAGCGCGCGAAATCCCGCGCCAGGCAATGATCGAACCACACATCGAGCATGATGCCGGCATAACGCCGGAACGGCGGTTCGAACAGCGCGCGCGCCGCCACCACTTCGGCATGCTGATCGGTGTACGTATCCACGGCGCGATGCAGCATGATGCCGCGGCGCAGACCGGCCGGCAGCGCCGGATCAGGGCGACCGCGCACGTAATCGCCCAGAATCCCGCCGACCTCGAGATCGGCATCGCCACGGGCCAGCAAGGTATGCGCGAGGTAATTCATCCACAACACTCCAGGAATCCGGACCATCGTGCCTCATCAGGAAAAACCGCGTACGGGTATGATGGCCGGCATGACTGACTCCACACTCGCGAACGCACCCGACCGTTTTCCGTCCGAAGGCACCAGCTTTGCGCTGGCCGGTCCGGCCGGCAAGCTGGAAGTGTCGACCGACGTGCCGGAGACGGATCTCGCGCGGCAGGGCACGGTGGTGATCTGCCACCCGTATCCGCCCGAAGGCGGCACCATGCACAACAAGGTGGTGACCATGCTGGAGCGCTCGTTGCGCGAATCCGGGCTGGCCACCGTGCGCTTCAATTTCCGCGGCGTGGGCGCCTCCGAGGGCCAATTCGACGAAGGCCGTGGCGAGGGCGAGGATCTGGCCGCCGTGGTTGAGTGGGTCCGCCGTGTGCATCCCGATGATGCGCTGTGGCTGGCCGGCTTCTCCTTCGGCAGCTACATCGCCCTGACCCATGCCGTCGCGCTTGAGGCCGACGCGCTGATCCTGGTGGCGCCACCCGTGGGTCGCGGCTACGATTTCGAGTCCATCGAGTTGCCGGCGTGTCCGTGGCTGGTCGTGCAGGGCGAGGCCGACGAGGTGGTCGACCCCGAGGCGGTTTTCGAGTGGCTCGACAACATCGACGCCACGCCCGGCGTCGTGCGCATGCCCGAGACCAGTCACTTCTTCCATCGTCGCCTGATGGACCTGCGTGGCGCGGTCAAGAACGCCGTGCGTACCTGGCTGCCCGCGGAGCGCCAGGCTTGAGTCAAGACATTGCGCCACCCTCCCCCGTCACGCGCTATCGCGACGGGGCCAGCGCCCGACGCTGGGAAGATGACCCGGCACAAGCTCCGGCACTGCAGGCGTTTGAACGCTTGCACGGCGAACTGATCGCCGCCACGCCACGAGGCAACGGCTGGAGCGGAAAACTGCGCTTGCTGTTCGGCGAACGCACCGACACGGCACCGCGAGGCATCTACCTCTGGGGCCGCGTCGGTCGCGGCAAGACCTTCCTGATGGACTTGTTCGTGGCCAGCCTGCCGCCCGGCACGGCACGGCGTCGGCACTTCCATGCCTTCATGGGTGAGGTGCATGCCGCGTTGAAGAAGCACGCCCAGCGCAGCGACCCGCTGCCCGATGTCGCTGCCGACATCATGGGGCACGCGCGCGTGTTGTGTCTGGACGAGTTTCTGGTCGACGACATCGGCGACGCCATGATCCTGCATGGTTTGCTGCGCGGCCTGGTCGCCCATGACGTGACCCTGGTGACAACATCCAACACGCCGCCATCGGAGTTGTATCGCGACGGCCTGCAACGCGCGCGTTTCATCCCTGCCATCAAGCTGCTGGAAGACCACTGCCAGGTGGTCGAACTCGACTCCAGCCACGACTGGCGCCTGCGCGCGCTGGAACAGGCCGCGATCTACCAGACCCCGCCCGGCGCCGAAGCGGCGCGTGTGCTCAAGCGCATCTTTGATGACTACGCGCATGGCAAGGTGATCGACGGCGGCAACCTGGACATCAACGATCGTCCCGTCGCCGTGCGCCGGCGCGCCGACAACATCGCATGGTTCGACTTCGACGCGCTCTGCGACGGGCCGCGCTCGCGCGCCGATTACACCGTCCTCGCCAAACGCTACGCCGCGATCATCGTGTCCGAGGTGCCGACTTTCACGCCCGACAACCACGACGCCGCCAAGCGCTTCATCCACCTGGTCGACGCGCTCTACGACCAGCGCGTCAAACTGGTGCTTTCGGCCGCCACGGCGATCATCGACCTGTACGAAGGCGAACGCCTGCGCGCCGAATTCTCGCGCACCGAGTCACGCCTGATCGAGATGCAGAGCGAGGACTATCTGGCCTTGCCGCACATCACCCAACCAGCCGCGTAGGTCGGGTTGAGCCGCAGGCGTAACCCGACGTTCGTATCGCGTCAGGACACGTCGGGTTGATGAAGCCAACCCCACCTGCATTCTGCCCCACGCCGCCGTCGCCCCATGACGGGGGGTATCAAGGCAGGTAGCGCAGGGTCAGCATCGCCGTGCGGCCCGGCTGGTTGTAGTAGTAGATGGTTTCGTAGCGGCGGTCGAACGCGTTTTCCAGCTTCAGCTGTGCTTGCCAGTGCCTAGCGAATGTCCAACCGGCGCGCAGGTCGAGTGTCGTGTAACCGCCCAGCCATTGGCGATTGGCAATATCGTTGTAGCGCCCGCTGAAGGCCTTGAACGTGCCGCCGACATTGAATGCGCCGAGCTGACGATCCAGGTCGAAACGCGCGCTGCGCTCGAAACGCCGTGGCAACAGGTTGCCGTCGTTGATGCCGCCATCGCTGTTTTCCGGCTTCTGCCAGGTCAGATAGGTGTCCCAGGTCCAACCCCGCCATTGACCACCAAGCTGACCTTCCAGGCCGCGGATCGTGGCATCGGAAATGTTGCCGGGCGTGAAGTACGCGTTCAGCGCGATCAACTGGTCGATGTCGTTGCGATAGGCGCTGATCTGCCAATGCCAATGCGTGTGGCGAGCACCAAGGTCGATCTCCGCGTTGCGCGACGTTTCCGGTTTCAGATGCGGATCGGCGCTGGGTGGAAAGCCCGGCGTGGTCGGCCAGTACAGGTCGTTGAACGTGGGCGCGTGGAAGGCCGTGCCCCAGGACGCGCTCAGGGTCAGCCCGTGGGCGAAGTGATAGCCCCAGGCGACGGCCCCGGTCACGTGATTGCCGAACTGCTGGTTGTGGTCGCGGCGCGCCGACAGCTGGATTTCGTTGGCGCCGAACGTGCCCTGATATTGCGCGAACACGCCAATGTCGTCGCGGTCGGTCTTGAGGTAAGCCGTGTTGCTGGACACATGCTGGCTCTGGTAATCCACGCCGACGGTCAGCTGCTGCCCCGGCGCCAGCGTGAACTCATTGAGCCAGCCGGCCTGATTGCGCCGCGAATCGCCGTAGCCGACATACGACCCATCATGATAATTGCTGGCCTTGTCCAGGCTCTGGCCGACATG
>DASSKC010000028.1:0-2153 GCA_035690885.1 Oleiagrimonas sp.
CGCGCGGTTGAGGATCTGCGGCGTTTCGGCCTTGCGCGTCAGGCGGAACAATTCGCGCACACGGTCGAACACCACCACCTTGTCGTTGATCGAATAGCCGACCACCGCGAGGATCGAGGCCAGCACGGTCATGTCGAATTCGCGCTGCACCAGCGCGATGATACCGACGGTAATGATGGTGTCGTGGACTTCGCTGACGAGCGCCGCGAACGCAAAGCGCTTCTCGAAGCGCATGCCCAGGTAGATCGCGATGCCGATGATCACCACGATCGCCGCGTAGATGCCGCTGATCTTGAGTTCCTGTCCGACCTCGGGGCCGACGAAATCAGGCGGATGGGCGAGCTTCACGCCGGCGTGGCGGGCCGCGAGGGCGGTCAGTACCTCCTTGGAAACCTGGTCCGCCACCTCGTCCGGGCTCTTGCCCCCGGCCGACTTGGGTGGCTGCAGGCGGATCGAGATCTGGCGGGTGCCGCCCACGCTCTGCACGACCGCATGGTCGAAGCCGGCCCGCGACAGTGCATCGCGCACATCGCCGACGTCGACCGGCCGCTCGTAGGCCACGTCGATCAGGATGCCACCGGTGAAATCGAGGCCGTAGTTCAGGCCCTTCACGGTAATGGCCCAGATCGACACCAGCATCAGGATCACCGAAATGGTGACGCTGACCTTGCGTGCGCCGAGGAAGTTGATGTTGAGATCGTGGTGGAAGATTTCCATGGATGTCCGCTACATCTCGATTGGGCACCCTTTCCCCGGGGGAGAGGGCAAACATGTCGTCAGACCCAGAGTGTCTTGAGTTTCCGGTGGCGCCCGCCGTGGAGCAGTGCGGTGATCGCGTGGGTCATGGTCACCGAGGTGAACAGCGAGGTCGAAATGCCGATGAACAGCGTGACGCCGAAACCCTTGATCGCGCCGGAACCGACCGTGATCAGGCCCAATGCCGCCAGCAAGTGGGTGACGTTGGCGTCGAGAATGACGTGCCAGGCTTTTTCGTAGCCCGTGCGGATCGAGGCGAGTGGCGTCGAGCCGTTGCGCAATTCCTCGCGGATGCGCTCGCAGATCAGCACGTTGGCGTCGATCGCCATGCCGAGTGTCAGCACGATGCCCGCGATGCCGGGCATCGTCAGCGTCACCCCGACCGCCGACATCACCGCGATCAGGATCAGCAGGTTGAACACCAGCGCGACGTCGGCCACGAGCCCGAACAGCCTGTAATAGAATGCGGCCGCGAGCAGGACCAGCACCAGGCCCAGGATCACCGCGTTGCGGCCCTTGCGGATGTTGTCCTGGCCGAGGCTGGGGCCGATCACGCTCTGCTGGACGATGTCCATCGGCGCGGCCAGCGAACCCGAGCGCAGCATAAGCGACAGTGTCTGGGCCTCCTGCTGGGTGAGTCCGGTGGTCTGGAACTTCTTGCCGAACACCCCGTTGATCACGGCATTGTTCAAAACCGTTTCGGTGGTCTTGGAGCTGTGGACTTCCTTGCCGTCCACCATCTTCACCACCGGGGTGCGCTCGATGTACACCACGCCCATGCGTTTGCCGACGTTCTGGGTGGTGAAATCCAGCATCTTGCGGGCGCCCGCCGAATTGAGCGTGACGTTGACGTTCGGCATGCCGGTTTGCTGGTCGTAGCCCGACGAGGCATCGACCAGTTCGTCACCGCTGACGATCACGCGCTTCTTGAGCACCACCGGCGTGCCGTCCTTCATGTAATAGAGGCGTGAATCCGGCGGCACGTTGCCGGTGCGCGCGGCCTCCTGCGGATTCACGTCCGGATTGTCGGCGTGGTATTCGAGTGTCGCGGTCGCGCCGAGCACGCGCTTGGCCTCGGCGGTATCCTGCACGCCCGGCAATTCCACCACGATGCGGGTCTGGCCCTGCTGCTGGATCAGCGGCTCGGACACGCCCAGCGCGTTGACGCGGTTGCGCAAGGTAGTAACGTTCTGGGTGATGGTGGTTTGCGCGAGCTTCTGCAGGACGTCGGGCTTGATGGTCGCATGCAGCGCATAAGCGCCGCCCGTCGTGCGGCTGTCGGTGATGTTCAGGTCGGTGTCTTCCGTGCGGACCACGCCCGCAGCCTTGTCGCGATCGGCCGCGGTCTTGAAGACCGCCTGCACGCCGTCGCCGCTCAACGACACCACGTCGTAGGG
>DASSKC010000029.1:0-29405 GCA_035690885.1 Oleiagrimonas sp.
ACCGGCCAGGAAGCATCCTGCCTCCTGCTCGGGTCGACTGTCCCCACAATCGACCCAGGTCCGCCATCCATGTGGATGGCGACTCCCCCACATCACTGGAACAAAAGCTTAACGGCGTCGCTCAGGTTGCGGTATCAGAAAGATTCCTAGTCGTGACCGGGTCCGGGCGAGGGAGGTTGCCGGAAGGGCCTTTCAGCGGGGCGCGCAGCAGGATATGCAAGCGCGTGCCGCGCGTGTGCGAGCGGATGCGGAAGATGCCGCCCAGCGCGGTGATCCGGTCGTGCATGCTTTGCAGGCCACGTCCGCCGCGCTTGGGGGGCTGGCCGTCGGGCAGGCCGATGCCGTCATCGCGGATATCCAGCAATACGATCCGCTGTGCGTTGCGTTCGGCAACCCGAAGGCGCAGGTGGACCCGGCTGGCATGCGCGTGGCGGACCGCGTTGGTGGCCGCTTCCTGCGCCACGCGATAGATCGCCAGGCGGGTGTCTTCATCAAGGTGGTGCGGGTCGCCGTGCAGGTCGAATTCGTAGGCGATGCCGGCCGAGTGCAGCAGGCTCTGGATGGGGCCTTCCTCAAGCGCCCGCGCCAGGCCGAATTCATCCAGCACGGTGGGGCGCAAGCTGTCCAGCATGCGCCGCACGGCGGCGCGCATGTGGCCGATGATTTCGTTGATGGAGGTGGACACGTCACTCATGCCCGCCGCGCGCAGCCGTGTTTGTGCCAGCTTGACGCGGGTCTGGATGGCGGTGAGGTTCTGGCCCAGTTCGTCGTGCAGTTCGGCCGCCATGTGGCGGCGTTGCTCTTCTTCCGCACGCAGGTTGCGGCGCGCGGCGTCGCTGAGACGGCGCGCGAGGTGATCCAGGCGACGGTTGGCGCCCTCCAGTTGTGCATTCTGCACGCCCAGACGCTCGCTGCTGCGACGCAGCGCGTCGATGGCACTGCCCAGCATCAGGGTGGCGGTGCCGGCGGCGGCAATGAACAAGTGTGCCTGGGCCGGGGCGACCAGATGGTCCGTGATCCTGGCAAAGACGGTCATGGTCACGCTGACCACCAGCATGCTCAATGCCGCGCCACGCCACCCGTGACGGAAGGCGAAAAACAGTACCGGCGCCAAGGCCAGTGTGCGCGCGAACTGCGACAGCGGCGGGCCGTCGTGGATCAACAGCAACAGCACGGCCAGCGCGGGCAGCAGGAAAACCAGGCCGTCAAACAGCAGGCGGCGCAATGCGTCCCTGTGCGGGCGTGCACGCGCCAGCAGGATCAGTGCCGGCGGCACCAGCAACATGCCGAGGTATTCGCCCAGCAGGTCGCTGCCGAGTACGGCCCACATGCCGCCCAGTCTCGCGTCGGGATGAATGGTGACGATCAGCGCGGCATCGACGGCGACAATCGCGAGCGCGATGAACAGCGCCGAGGCGAGCAGCCGCACCACCAGGTCAGGCGAGTGCAGGTCGGCCTGCGTGCCCAGGTGCCGGACGATCGCCACGCATAGCGCGACCACCAGCACATGCGGCATGTCGCCAAGCACGTACATCGCATTGCCGGCAGGGCCCAGCCAGAGGTCGGCGATGGCACTGCCCGACCATTCGGCTCCGATCAGCCAGGGCCAATAACGGTATGGACACAGCAGCAGCATGCCCAATCGCCAGCCGGCGGCGAGGTTCCAGTAAGCGGAATGGGTCGGCCACAGGCACAGCCAGGCGGCCAGGTAGAGCAGGCCAAGCAGCGGGCCGCGCCATGATTCGGGCAAGCGATGAGGCATGATCTCAATGGTACCGGCGTGGCCAGGGGGCGTTGCGATCAGTCTATCAACCGATGTTGCGCCGTCGCTCAGAGAATCCTTGGCCCATTGCGACATCGCGTGGATACCCATGGCATGGATTCGCGGTAAAGTTGGATCCATGTGCAGCATTGTTCTGGTTGACGACCATGCCATCGTCCGCGAAGGTTTCAAGAGCCTGATCGAGCTTGAGGCCGATCTTGAGGTGCGCGCCGAGTGTCGCTCGGCCGACGAGGCCGTGGATGCGGTCACGCGCGAGCGCCCGGACCTGGTGGCGCTGGATTTGTCCCTGCCCGATGGCGGGGGCTTGCCGCTGATCGAGCACCTGCTCAGCATCTCGCCCGACACACGCATCGTGGTGTTGTCCATGCATGACGGCGAGCCGTACGTATCCGAGGCGCTGCGCCGCGGCGCACGCGGTTACGTGACCAAGGGCGTGGCGCCGGAAGAGCTGGTGGAAGGTTTGCGTGAAGTGATGTCGGGCAACGAGTTTCTCAGCTCCGACCTGGTCGCGCGTCGCGCCTCGCGCAGCGCCGAGGAGCTCGATCCGCTGCATCGGTTGACCGCACGCGAGCGCGAGGTGTTCCTGTTGCTGGCCGAGGGTCGTACGCCCAAGCAGACGGCCGCCGAGCTGGGTATCGGCCAGAAGACGGTGTACATCCATCGGGCCAGTCTGATGGGCAAACTGGGTGCCGGTTCCGAGCTCGACTTGTACCGTCTGGCCGTCGAACGCGGCCTGATCGCCGTCTGAGCGGGCCTTGTCGTGACATCCCCTTCGTTTCGACCGTTGCATTCGTTGCGCTTGCCGTCGGCCGTGCCGCGCGCCGGCGTGTCCGAGGAGGCTCGGTACGCACTGCGTCGCTTGCTGCATGACGTGGAGCGTGCGCAGAGCGCCTCGTTTGCCGGTGGCGTCGGCGCGCGGACGCTGGCCGCGCAGCGACACGACGTGGTCGCGCGCATCATCAAGCACGTGTGGACGGCATTGCTGGGCGAGACGCCGGACATCGCCCTGTTTGCGGTCGGCGGGTTTGGTCGCGGCCTGCTGTTCCCCCACTCCGACGTGGATTTGCTGGTGCTGGCGCAACCGGCCGCAGCCGATGCACGCGCACGCGCGCTCGAACGGTTTTTTGCCTGCCTGTGGGACATCGGCCTCAAGCCGGGGCAGGCGGTGCGCGACCCGTGCCATTGCCGCGAGTTGGCCGCCGCCGACGTCAGTGTGTTCACCAGCCTGCTGGATGCCCGGCGTCTGGCCGGCGATGCCGTCATGGACACCGTGTTGACAGCCATCGTCGATGCCGAGGACATGTGGCCGCCGGCGGACTATCTGGCCGCCAAGCTGGCCGACCAGCGTGAGCGTCATGCGCGCCACGACGACACCGCGCACAACCTCGAACCCAATCTCAAGGACGGTCCCGGCGGACTGCGCACGCTGGACATGTTGCGCTGGCTGGGTCGACGGCTGGTCGGCGCCGGCCACTTCGATGCGATGGTCGACGAGGGTCTGCTGGACCCGGCCGAGCGCGCCAGCCTGGCCGAAGCCGAAACGACGCTGCATCGTTATCGCTTTGCCTTGCATCTGGAGGCGGGGCGGGCCGAGGAGCGCCTGTTGTTCGATTACCAGCGCGGGCTGGCTGTGCGCCTGGGGTTCGAGGACGAGCATGCGCGCAACCTGGGCGTGGAGCAATTCATGCAGGCCTACTACCGCGCCGCCACCACCATCGAGCGTTTGGGCGTGCAACTGGGCGAGCGGTTCGAGGAGTTGCTGGAACCGGATGTCGCGCCCGAGCCGCTGGATGATGATTTCGCATGCGTGGGCGGGCGTCTGGAAACCCGCGACCCGAAGCTGTTTGCGCGTCGGCCGGCGGCACTGGTGGAAGCCTTCGGGATGCGTCTGGAGCATCCGGAACTGGTCGGTTTCAGTGCCGGCACCATGCGTCACATTCACGAGTTCGTGGCGCGCCACGCCGATCGCATTGCCGACGACCCGGCGGTACTGGATGCGTTTCTGGTGCTGCTGAAACGCGGCGCGCCGGCGGCCGAAGCCCTGTGGCGGATGAACCGTTTCGGCCTGCTTGCCGCCATCATCCCGTCCTTCGGCAAGGTGGTCGGGCGCATGCAGTACGACTTGTTCCACGTCTACACGGTGGACGAGCACACCTTGCGCGTGGTGCACAACGTGGCGCGTTTTGCGGCGCCGGAGGCGCGTCGCGAGTTTCCGCTCGGTTGCGAGATATTTGCCAGCATCGATCGCCCGGAGCTGCTGTTCCTGGCCGCCTTGTTCCACGACATCGCCAAGGGGCGCGGCGGTGACCATTCCGTGCTCGGCGAGAATGAGGCGCGGGATTTTTGCACCCGCCTGGGCCTGGCCGGCGACGACGTGGAGCTGGTCGCGTGGCTGGTGCGCTGGCACTTGTTGATGAGCACCACCGCGCAGCGCCAGGACATCACCGATCCCGACGTGGTGCACGGACTTGCCGCCAAGGTCGGTGACTGGGAGCACCTGGACTACCTGTACTTGCTGACCGTGGCCGACATCATCGGTACCAGTCCCAGGCTGTGGAATGCCTGGAAGGACCGGCTGCTGGCCGACCTGTATGTGGCCGCGCGTTTTGCGCTGCGCTCGGATCTGGCTTTGCCGTTGCGCACCGAGACGCGCGTGCGCCTGTGTCGCGAGCGCGCGCTGGCGTTGCTGGTTGCGGACGGTTTCGACGCCGATCGGGTGGCGACCGTGTGGAGCGACTTCCCGGACCTCAGCTTCCTGCGTCACCGTCCCGAACAGATCGCCTGGCAGACGGCGGCGATCGTGCGTGCGGCGGGCAAGGTGCCATTGGTGAAAGTGCACCCGTTTTCCGTGCGCGGTACCACGGAGGTATTCGTCTACGCACCGGACCGCGCCGGCCTGTTTGCCACCATCACGGCAACCCTGGACCGGCAGCGCTTTTCCGTGGTCGAGGCGCGCGTGCTCGGCTCGCATACGGGCATGGCGCTGGACACGTTTTTGCTGCTTGAGTCCGACAGCCAGGAGCCGGCCAGCCTTGAACGCGCCGAGGCACTGCGCAAGCGCCTGCGGCGCGCCTTGCAGCAAACCGCGCGTGCACGCCCGGCGCGGCGCGGACTGTCGCGCCAATTGCGGCACTTCCAGATGGAGCCGCATGTGCAGTTCACGCACGATCTGAAGCTCGGCCGGACCCAGGTGGCGCTGGTGTGCAGTGATCGACCGGGTCTGCTGGCCTCGGCGGCGCAGGCCTTTCTGGAAACCGGCGTGCATGTGCATGATGCGCGGATTGCCACCTTCGGCGAGCGCGTCGAGGATTTTTTCCAGGTCGCGGATGCCGACGATCAGCCGCTCGATGAAGTGACCTGCGAAGTGTTGCGCAAAGCCATCGCCCGCCACGTCGGCCATTCATCCGAGCATCGGCAGCCCCGATCGGCACAATGAGATCCGGCATAAGCGCGAGCGGCTTTGCGTGTACCCTTGAGCACTTTGACCACCACGGAATGCATCCATGGCCGACATTCAGGCACTGATCGAAGACACGTTCGAGAAGCGCAACGAGCTCAGTACAGACGACATTCGCCAGCGCGCGCGGGCAGCCGTCGAAGACACGCTCGAACGGCTCGAGTTCGGTGATTGCCGCGTGGCCGAGCCGGACGGCACGGGTGGCTGGCATGTCAACCAGTGGATCAAGAAGGCCGTGCTGCTGTACTTCCGCATGGGCGAGAATCGGGTGGTCGACGGTGGCCCGGCGCTGGCTTTCGACAAGGTGCCGCTGCGTTTCGGCCACGGCCACGATGGCGAACTGGCGCAACTGGGTGCGCGCGTGGTGCCCGGTGCACTGGTGCGCCGGGGCGCGCACATTGCCGAGGACGTGATCCTGATGCCCAGCTACGTCAACATCGGCGCGCGTGTCGGTGCCGGGACCATGGTCGACACCTGGGCCACGGTCGGCTCGTGCGCGCAGATCGGCGCCGGCGTGCATCTTTCCGGCGGCGTCGGCATCGGTGGCGTGCTCGAACCGCTGCAGGCCGGGCCGACCATCATCGAGGACCACTGCTTCATCGGCGCGCGCTCGGAAGTGGTCGAGGGCGTGGTGGTGGAGAAAGGCAGCGTGATCGGCATGGGTGTGTACCTGGGCCAATCCACGCGCATCTACAACCGTGAGACCGGTGAAACCAGCTACGGCCGCGTGCCGGCCGGCAGCGTCGTCGTGGCCGGCAACCTGCCGGCGGCCGACGGCACGCACAGCCTGTATGCCGCGATCATCGTCAAGCAAGTGGACGAACGAACGCGTTCCAAAACCGGCATCAACGATTTGCTGCGTGCTGCGCAAAGCTGATCCATACGGGAGGCATCATGACCGACACCGTCACCCTTTACGGCCTGCCCAATTGCGACAAATGCCGCAAGGCCTGCAATTGGCTGAAGCGTTTCGAGATTGCCCACGAGTTCGTCGATTACCGTGCCCATCCGGTGGAGCCGAAAACCCTGAAGGCCTGGGCGCAGCAGTTGGGCGGCTGGGAAAAACTGGTCAACAAGTCGTCGACCACCTGGCGCAAACTGTTGCCGCAGCGCAAG
The DNA here is from genome assembly GCA_035690885.1 of Oleiagrimonas sp. Classification (GTDB taxonomy): domain Bacteria; phylum Pseudomonadota; class Gammaproteobacteria; order Xanthomonadales; family Rhodanobacteraceae; genus Oleiagrimonas. Next base: position 6,357 of record DASSKC010000029.1, read on the forward strand.
AATCCGGGCAGCGACCCGGAGTGGATCCTGTTGATCCGCGAGTACCCGACGCTGGTGCGGCGTCCCGTGGTGGTCATGCCCGATGGCGATGTCAGCGTCGGCTTTACCGACAATGCCTTCAAGGCCTTGTTCGGCGTGGGATGATGGACGCAAGTCGCAGCCGCGGGAACATATCCATGACACCCGTTCTTGAACTTGCCATCGACCTGATCGGGCGTCGCTCGGTGACGCCTGCTGATGCCGGCTGTCAGGATCTGGTCGCCGGCCGTCTCGAGCGTGCCGGGTTTCGCATCGAGCATCTGTGTTTCGGCGACGTCGACAACCTGTGGGCGGTGCATGGCCACGATGACGGGCCGACGCTGGCCTTTCTTGGCCACACCGACGTGGTGCCCAGCGGTCCCGAGGGCGCCTGGACCACGCCGCCGTTCGAGCCGACCCTCCGCGATGGCGTGCTGTTCGGTCGCGGCGCTGCCGACATGAAGGGCTCGGTGGCAGCCATGGTGGTGGCACTTGAACAATTCGTGGCCGCGCATCCCGATCACGCCGGCCGCGTCGCGTTGCTGTTGACCAGCGACGAGGAAGGTCCGGCGATCGACGGCGTGCGCAAGGTGGCCGATGCATTTCGGCAACGCGACGAGCGCATCGACTGGTGCGTGGTCGGCGAGCCGTCGGCGCGCGAGCGCCTGGGTGACCTGGTGCGGGTCGGCAGGCGCGGCTCGTTGTCGGCGACGCTCACTGTGCGCGGCGTGCAAGGTCATGTGGCCTATCCCGACAAGGCACGCAACCCCCTCCATGAGCTGGCGCCGGCCCTGGCCGAACTGGTGGCCGAACATTGGGATGACGGCAGTCATGACTTTCCGCCGACATCCATGCAGTTTTCCAACATCAACGCCGGTACCGGCGCCGGCAATGTCATCCCGGGCGAGCTGAAAGCCTTGTTCAACTTTCGCTACGGCACGGCCAGCCATGCCGAAGGTCTGCGTGCGCGCGTCGCCGACATTCTTGATCGGCACGGACTGGACTGGCACATCGCCTGGCACGATTCCGGTCGTCCGTTTCTCGGCCCGTCCGATGGCCGCCTGCGCCGGGCGGTGCTGTCGGTGTGTCGCGAGCAGCTGGACATCGAGCCGGAGCAGAATACCGGCGGCGGCACCTCCGACGGTCGCTTCATCGCGCCATTGGGAGCCGAGGTGGTGGAGCTGGGACCGGTCAATGCCACCATCCACAAGATCGACGAGTGCGTGACGGTAGACGACCTGCAGCGATTGCCGGATCTGTATGCCGGCATCTGCAAACACCTTCTGACCTGACCCTGCCATCAATGATCATCATGAATCTCACGGCGTAGGAGCCTGCCCTGCAGGCGACCGGCCTCCAGGCATGATCAAGCCGTGTAGGTCGGGTTGGCTTCATCAACCCGACACTTGGCACAGTCCCGCCCCGAAAGTCGGGTCCGTCGCTGCGCTCCTTGACCCGACCTACCCTCTACATGGCGGTCGGCAAGTTGGCGCATAATGGGAGTCCCACCCTGCGGAGAAAGGTCATGAAGCGATGGTCGACACTCGTACTGGCACTGCTGGCATTGGCGACATTGCCGGCCATGGCCGCGGCGCCGGTCGGCAGCAAGGCGCCGGTATTCACCGCGCCGGCCAGCCTGGCCGGCAAGTCCTTCACGTTTTCGATGAAAAAGGCGCTGGCCAAGGGGCCGGTGGTCGTGTACTTCTACCCGGCGGCCTTTACCGGCGGCTGTGATCTGGAAGCGCATACGTTTGCCACGCATGCGGCGGACTTCGCCAGGGCCGGTGCCACCATCATCGGCGTGTCCGCCGATGGCATCGAGCGGCTCAACCGGTTTTCCGCCGATCCGGACTATTGCGCCGGCAAGTTTCCCGTCGCGTCCGATCCGGGCGGCAAGATTGCCGCCACCTACGGGCTTGAGCTGATCCCGCCGCAACAGGGTGCCACCGACGTGAATGGCGATCCGGTGACGCACGGCTTCATTCCGCGTACCACGTTCGTGATTGACGGCAACGACAAGATCGTCGCCGTGTTCTCGTCATCGGCCGACCATTTGACGCCGGATGAACACGTCACCAAGTCACTGGCCATCGTGCAACAGTTGTAGGTGTGCAAGGAAACGTTGCCGTCTATGCGGCGAAACGTTTCAGCGCGCGCATGATGTCGCCCGGCTTGTCGATGCCGGCCACGCGTGGATGGTCGGCTTCGACCCCGTGTTGCAGCTCGTGCTCCCAGGTCACGTGGTAGGGCATGTGGATGCCGAATCCGCCCAGCGCCACCACCGGCTCGATGTCCGAGCGCATCGAGTTGCCGACCATGGCGAAGCGTGAGGCCGGCAGGTCGAATTCGGCCAGCACCTTGGCGTAGCTGCGCGGGTTTTTTTCCGACACGATTTCGATGCGATGAAACAGGTCGGCCAGGCCGCATTGCGCGACCTTGCTTTCCTGATGGATCAGGTCGCCCTTGGTGATCAGCACGATGCGGTACTTGCGTGCCACCGCCTCGACGGCCTGGCGAATGCCCGGCAACAACTCCACCGGGTGTTCCAGCACGCGGCGTCCCAGCGCCAGGATGCGACGCATGTCGCGCGCGTCGATGCGACCGTCGGTGATGTCGATTGCCGCTTCCAGCATCGACAGCGTCATGCCCTTGGCACCATATCCGTAAACACGCAGCGTGCGGCGCTCCTCGGCCAGCAGGCGTTGGCGGATGACCTCGCTGTCGATGTCTGTCCAGGCGCGCAGGATTTCCTCGAACGCCGCTTCGGCGTGCCGGTAATAGCCTTCGCTGTGCCACAGCGTGTCATCGCCGTCAAAGCCGACCAGATCGATCGTCGGACGGTGTGCGGACCGATGCCACGGATGGTTTGTTGCCATGGGATGTTGCCGGTTGTGTGCGGGTGACAGGCCGGCGAGTGTAACCGCTCCATCCGGTTTGGCGCGTCAAGCCCCGCTACAATGCCCGACAACCGCGTTCGGAGATCAACCATGATGCGAGTCACCCAACTCACCCTGGCAACGGCGGTTGCCGCTGCACTGATCCTTGCCGGCTGCAGTCAGCCGTCGACGCCCGACACGGCGGCGTCGTCGACCGCGGCGCCTGCCGCCAGCGCGCCGGTCACGGCAACCAACACACCATCGGCTACATCGTTGCCGGGCGATCACGCGCAGACCAAGCGTTACAAGATCGCCATCAGCTATCCGCAGTTGCCGGCGTCGGAGAAGGCGTTGGCCGAGACACTGCATCGCACCGGGGACAAGGCCAAACACGAGTTCCTCGACGCATTGCCGGATCCGGACAAATACCCGGAGCTGGCCGGCCGCCAGTACCAGCTGCTGCTGGAATTTTCCGTGGCCGCGCGGATGCCGGCGTTTGTCAGCATCCGCGAGCAGGGCATGGCCGACACCGGCGGCGCGCACCCCATTCCCGTGGATGCCACGTTCGTCTATGACACCAAGGCCGGCAAGGTCATTGCACTGGCCGATTTGTTCGCGGACCCGCAGGCCGCACGCGAACGCTTGTCGCACGTGGCGCGCAAGGCGCTGGAGAAAAAGTTGCTGGCCAAGGTGCCGGGCGGAGAACACACCTCGGCCAAGGCGCGCAAGGAGTGGGTCGCCAACATGCGCGAGATGATTACCGAGGGCACGCAACCGACCGCCGAGAACTTTTCCGAGTTCGTGGTGCTGGCCGGTGCCGGTGATCAGGCATCGGGCCTGGAGCTGGTCTTCCCCCCTTACCAGGTGGCGCCTTACGTCTACGGCACCCAGACCGTCGATGTGCCGGTGGACCTGTTCGGCAGCCTGCTCAAGCCGTCGTACGGCACGGCCTTCGATCTGGCGAAGTAGGGCTCAGTCCTTGTCGCTGGCAAACACGGCGAACATGCCCGCATACGGTTTGACCATGAACGACGGCGGGCCGTAATACTCGCCAGCAACGAAAAACTGCGACAGCGTGCCGTCGAGGTACAGCGCGTCGCGGCATCCCAGCTTGTCGCGGAACAGTCGCGCGAAGGTGTCGAAGTTGACCGGCGCTTCGCTGATGGCCAACACCACATGCGTCGGCGTGCGCGCACACACGCCGCTGCGCCATTTCAGGCTGTCCGAGTTTGGCTTGAAATGCGGGTTGAGCTTGCCGTCGATGACCAGCATCGGCCCCGATTGCGTAGCCCATCGGGTGTCGTTGCGGTGGTGCTTGAATGCCTTGGTGGTCTGTACTGACGCCTTGCCTTGCGCGTTGATCGCGAACACGCCATTGGGCAGCAGGGAAAAATTGCCCTCGGTGGGATCGCCATGCGCCGTATTGAGCGGCACCACCGTCTTGCCATCCTCCACATACAGGCCGAGCGGGGCGCGCTTGCTGTCGTAGATGCCCGCGTTGGCGGCAAACAACAGGCGGCGACCGTGTTGCCTGCCCCACTGCTTGAGCGCATCGATGCTGCCGAAAGGTTCGTGCGTGCCCGGTTTGTGCCAGTACAGCGCCAGGTTCGCGCGCGCGAGGTCGATGTTCACGACCCGAAACGGCAACTTGTCAAAGCGGACATTGCGATTGCGCACGCCGTGGTCGGCATGGATCGAACCGCCGCAGGCGGACAACAGTGCCGCCGCGGCCAGGCCCGCGCCAAGTCGGGTCAGGCGCGTGCTGCGGGCAATCGGGAGGGAACGAAGTGGGGACATGCGCCGATGTTCGCTTGAAGCAAAGGTCACTTGCAAGACATGCCGGCGGTCATGTTCAGTAGAATGCCACTTTTCCACATGCCGTCGTCACCATGCCGTATACGCCCATTCTCGCTACGCTCGGTTACGTGCTGTCCCCGGATCGGTCCGAGGTGCTGATGATCCATCGCAACCGGCGCGAGAACGATCATCATCTTGGCAAGTACAACGGCCTCGGCGGCAAGATGGAGCGTGACGAGGACGCGGCTACCTGCATGCGTCGCGAGATCCGCGAAGAAGCCGGCGTCGAATGCCTGGACATGCACCTGCGCGGCACGCTCAGCTGGCCGGGTTTCGGCAAGCATGGCGAAGACTGGCTGGGCTTCATCTTCATCATCGACCGCTTCGAAGGTGAAGTGCACAAGGACAATCGCGAGGGCACATTGGAGTGGGTGGCGCGCGAAAGCCTGCTGGATCTGCCCATGTGGGAAGGCGACCGGCATTTCCTGCCGCTGGTGTTCGATGACGACCCGCGGCCGTTCCACGGCGTGATGCCGTACGCCGGCGGCCGCATGCAGTCGTGGAACTACAGCCGCCCCTGACACGGGAAGCCGGCATCAAGCCCATTGTAGTAGCTGCGGAAGCTGCGATTGGGCGTGCCCGCACGGTTGATACCTTGCGGCGTTACCGGTCGCAGCTTCCGCAGCTCTTACATGCCGCGTGCGGCGTAAACGATCATTCGAGATTCCCTTGAAAGGCGTGACCACGACGCAGCAAATGTGCGCCGTGGCCACGTGGACCCCCCCCGCGTTTTACGGCTGGTTGGTGCGTACTTTCAGGTCCAGTGCCTTGGCAATGGCGTCCCAGGAGACGTATTTGTAGTTCTGGTCCTGCTGCGGCATCACGTTGCGGCCGTCCTGCGCGATCATCGCGCCATGCTCGAAACCGGGTCCGAGGTTGCGGCTGGTGATGTCCAGGCCGTCGGTCTGCGAGATGCCGTCGATGCCGAGCGCCGGGTTGGCGACCACGGCGAACGAACCCAGGTACTCGTGCTTGCCTTCCAGGCGATACACGGCGTAGGTGTCATTGCCCTGGACGGAGATCACGATGTAGCCCGTGCCGTTGCCCAGGTCGTAGACGCCGAGGCCTTCCAGATCGGACTTCAGGGCCGGGTTGTCCGCGACGCGGTCGATGGCGGTCATCTTGTCGCCACCGTCCGGATGCGCGCTCAATGCCCACAAGGCCACGTCTTCTTCGTCCACGAACAGCGAGCCGCTGGCATCGTCCGCATCGCAGCCTTCGACCTGCGATTCGAACTGGAACTGACGCACCTTGTCGATGTGCACGCGACCGTCCGCGGCGAGCAGTTGCCACTGGCGCATCAGGCCGTCCTTGTTGTTGACGAACACGTAGGTCTTGCCGTTGTCCGGGTTGCGATACATGCACAAGCCGTACGGATCGCCCAGTCCGGCTGCCTGCTCGCCATCGGCGACATCGACCAGTTTCGCCGCCGCCGTGTCCAGGCGATAGATGGCCACGCTGTCGTGGGTGCGGTCGCTGGCGGTGACCAGCACGACGTCCTGGCCGTCCAGTTTGAAGTGGGTGCGCAGGTCGGTGTTGTTCATGTGACCATCGGCGCGGAACTGCCGAACCTTGCCGTGCATGTCGTAGACGTACAAGCCCGCTTTCTTGTCGGTGCCCACCACCAGGCTTTTGCCGGGGTTCTGCGGATTGGCCCAGATGGCCGGATCGTCGGCGGCGTCGCCGGGGTTCTTCACCGGCGGGGTTTCCACCAATGCGGTCACGCTGGGGACCGGGGGCTTGGGTGCGTGACGCAGGTCTTGCGGCGTGCCCGGCGCCAGGCCCAGTGCGGAGGCCACCTCGGCCATGGAAACCATGCGGAAATCGGTATCGTCGTCGGCACCGACCACCAGCATGCCGTGGGGGAAGGCTTTGCCCAGCAACATGCTGGTGACGGCGAGCTTGCCGGGCTCCTCGATCGTGGCGTCGTCCCCGGACTTGGACTTGGCAATGGCAAAGTTGCCGATGAATGCATCATCGTGGTCGCGGTCGTACACGTTGATCAGGCCGACCGAAGGTTGCGAAGCGAGCAGCCAGTGGCTGCCCTCGCCACCGTCGTAGATCGCCAGGCCGCCGGTTTCGCCGGTGATGTGGCCCAGTCCCGGCGCATCCACCAGGGTGACATCCAGGGCCGATTCAGGGTCGCCGTTGAAGCGCCAGATGCCGGTGCCTTGCTCCGACACATAGACATGGCCGTTGCCGTCGTCAACGCATTGCTTGAGCTCGGACGGGAAGTGGATGCGACGCACTTCACGCACATCCAGTTTGCCCTTGGCGTTGGTATAGATGATTTTCTGCTCGATCTGGCCGCCCCCGCCGAGGATCAGGGCATACAAGTGGCTGTCGATCCGGTTGCGGAACAGGCACATGCCTTCCACCGCCAGGTCCAGCGCGGCGCTTTGTGCCTGTGTGGGCTGCGGCTTTCCGTCATGCAGCGCGAGCACGTGCAGGCGGTTGTCGTTGGCGCCGATCGTGGCCAGCAGCGTGGTCGGCTGGCCGTTCAAGGGATAGTCGTAGCTGATGGCCACGTGGCTTGCCGCCATGTCCGGATGGCTTGCCTTGCGCTTGCCGTCCAGACCGTAGACGGCCAGGCCGTCATGCTGGGTGGCGGCAATCAGGCGCGCACCAGCGGCTTGGTCGCCCAGGGCAATCACCGCCGATTCGGTCTCGCCGGAGACCGGTTGCGTGCGTGCGCTGGCCGCCACGGTGACTTGCGTTTTCGCGGCCTGCGGCGGGCCGCTGGTGTTGGCGGTCGACGTGCCGCAGCCGGCCAGCAGCACGGCAAGTGCTGTCACTGACATGTAACCGATGGGTGCTTTCATGACCCGCTCCTCCTGCGTGGTGTCAATGGATGTCGCGGCACGCAGCGTGCCGCCGATCACGACACCGAGAATACGGCAAGAAATGCAAAAATGCACGAAAAATTCCAAATGAGTTGCAATTTAGAATGTTTGTTCGTAATCTGTACCTGCCAATTCCGGTCATCCATGCATTCGCGGGGCCGGCGGTCACTTTTGGGAGGGGTCAAACCATGTATACGCTTCATCGCAAGACGCTCGGCACACTGGTTCTCGGCGGTTGCATTTTCGCCGTGCCGGGCCTGGCGTTGGCACATCAGGGGGCATCTGCACAGGGGGAGTCGGTTGCCCAAAGCCAGACAGCAGAAGCAGGCGGTGCCGGGAACGGTGCTCAAGTGAATCAGGAACAACCGAAGGATACGGTCAGCCTGAATGAGGTCGTCGTTTCGACCGGCATCGTGTATCGCAAGCACATCGACGTGCCGGAACCGAAAATCAGCTACGACAAGAGCTTCTTCAACAAGTTCGAGCCGATTTCGGTGGGTGACCAGCTGCGTCGCGTGCCTGACGTGTCCTTCGTCGGCGACGTCGGCGAGTCGGCCAAACCGCAGATGCGCGGCCTCGGCCACGGTTACACGCAGGTGCTGGTCAATGGTCGTCGTGTGCCGGGAATCAGCAATGATCGTGCGGTGGCAGTCGACCGTATTCCGGCCGCTATCGTCGATCACATCGAGGTCCTGCGCTCGCCGACAGCCGACATTGACAGCAATGGCATCGGCGGCACCATCAATGTCGTTCTCAAGGATGGCGCGACGTTGCCGCCGGGCGTGATTGTTCGCGTGGGTGAAACCTACAAGAAGAAAGCCGGCCTTTATCGTCCGAGTGCGGCAGTGTCGTGGTCTGGCCGGAATGACGCGAATACGGTGTTTTACTCGCTGACCTTCCAGGGGCAGAAGCGCTACAACGAAAAGTACGCGACACAGGGCGTGTTCGATTCCAACTCGGCAGGCTTTGCCGAAGAAGTTGCATCGGGTGGCTATGGGCGCTCGTTGCAGAGCTGGGATGACATCAGCCAATCGCGCGCAGTGGAGCGTCAAGTCCAGAATGATTCGCGCGATTCCCGGGATTTGTCATTCAACGGCAGCCTGGCCTGGAACGTTTCCAAGCAGACCACGTTGCGCTTTGACGCACGTGTGCTCAATACATCGCGGGAGGAGCACGAATACACCACTGTCTATGAAGGTGATGGATCGCCGGGTGGATTCACCAGCATGGAGCACGAGTACGAGACAACGCCGATCGACCAGCACACCGACGGTGGTGGCATAACGCTTTACCAGACGCTGAGTGACACGACCCAGCTGGAAGCGAACATCAGTTACGCCGGCATCGACGCCGAAACGACCAAAAACAAATTCAAGGATACGCCGACCAACCTCGACGAGATCGAAGGTACGACAGTCGAGGACACGAACTGGTATGGCGATATCGCCATCACCCAGCAGCTTCCCGGCTGGGCTGACGCTTTCGGCATCTCTCGCGTGCAGCTGATGTACGGCGTGGATCTGGGCTACAAGAACCGCGACTTCCAGCAGACCCTGCTGGCTGTCGAAGACGCGGTGACGAGCGATGGCAGCTTCAACTACAAGCAACGTCGTGCCGATGGGTACGGCCGCATCGACTGGTACATCAACCATGCGGTCACGGTGACCGCCGGCGTGCGCTGGGAGAATACCTGGGGCAAGCAGCAGTACACCAATACCGTGGGGACTGCCAGCGGTGTCGTCACGAAGGTGAGCACCGGTGGTGCTGATCGGCATGTTTCCATGCTCAATCCGTCGGCGCATTTGCGTTGGAGAATCAGTAATTCGGATACGTTGCGCTTCAGCGTGGCACGTACCGTGCGCCGACCGAGCTTTGCCCAGCTGGTGCCGTCCATTGCGACCGAGACACCGGAAGATTACGACATCACCGTCGGCAACTCGAATCTCGAGATGGAGACCGCCATCGGTTTTGATCTGGGTTACGAGCGGGTGCTGGGCCGCAAGGGCGTGTTCGGAGTCAACATTTTCACGCGTGACATTTCCAATTTGCTCGGATTGGTGAGGACGAACTACAGCGTGGCCGACTATGGGCTCGATCCGGATGACTATCCCGGCAATGTGTACACCTACCGGAACCTGGGTGATGCCGAAGTACACGGCATCGAGTTCGATCTGTCCACGCCATTGGGCTTCATGGGACTGGAACACACCGGCCTGTTCGCCAACTATGCGAGGTTGTTCTCCAGTCGGAACAGTCCGATCTCCGGCGAGGACATCACGATCAACTCGCAGCCGGATTACATCTACAACGTGGGGCTGACCCAGGAAATCCCGTCGTGGAAGTTCAGTTTCGGCGCGTTCTACAACAAACAGGGCATGGCACACTACATGACCATCGGTGAGCAGCAGACCACCGAATACGATGGCAACCTCGAGTTCTTCATCGAGAAGGATTTCGGTGACAACTACGTGCTCCGGCTGACCGGCAAGAACCTGCTGGATGCCTGCAGCTATCAGATGGAGCCGAACTTCGCCGGTGACAGCGCGGTGGCCATCATGGCCAACCAGGCTGCCTTCAATGTCGACGCATACGAGGTCGAGCGCGAGTGCGCTTCACCGAGTTGGTCGCTGACCTTCCGCGCCGTCTTCTAAACGATTGCATTGACTGTCCTCACGGGCTTCTGGCGGCGGGTCATCCCGCCGTCATTTTTTCTCAGCCTGAAGGTCAAACGTGCAAGAGAGGTCCATATATGCATCTATATTGGAAACGAGCAGCATGCCGCGCAGCCGTCGTGCTCGCGTGTGTCATGGCGTTGGTGCCGCTAGGCGCATGCGCATCAAGCGCCGCCGAAGTGGCATCGCAAGCGGCAGCGACCCCCGATCCTGCGACGCTCAAGTTGCAACGCGTGGTGATGCTCATGCGCCACAGCGTTCGGCCGCCAACCAAGAGCTATGTTATTCCCGAGGGGTATGCTGGCGACCCGTGGCCCGAGTGGAAGGTGCCGGCGGGCTACCTGACACCTCATGGCTTCAAGGGCGCGGTACTGCTGGGGCGCTGGCAGCGTGAAGCGTTGAGCCGGCGTGGCCTGCTGTCCGCCGACGGCTGTCCGCAGGACGATGTCGTGGTCATCTGGGCCGATACCGACCAGCGCACGCGCAAGACGGGCGTGGGCTTCGCGAAAGGTCTGGCGCCCGGCTGCGGCATCCAGGTCGGACATACCGACGGGGATCGCGACGACCCACTGTTCGATCCGTTCGAGAATCGTGCGGTGGCCTATGATCCGGCCGTGTCGAAGGCCGCCATACTGGCGCACGTCGGCGGTGACGACCTGCAGGATCTGAGCCATGTCAGTGTGCGACTGGACAAGGCATTTACGCGGCTGGACGCGATCCTCGGGTGTTGCTCATTGCCGTTGTGCAAGGCATCAGGGTTGCCTGAAGGTTGCACCATGGGTGAACTTCATTATGTGTGGGAGAAGGTCGACCCGTACGAGGAGGTGGATATCGTCGGGCCGCTGTCCGTCGGCGGCACCGCCGCGGAGTCGATCCTGCTGGAATACGCGAACGGCATGCCAATGAAGGACGTGGGTTGGGGACGCGCCAGCGTCGAGGACCTGGTGCTGCTGTCGAAGATCCACGCGGTCGAATTCAACGTGCTAGAGCGCGTGCCCTACAACGCCTACCGTGGCGCCACGCCCATCCTGCAGCGCGTGTTGCAGGTGTTCGACGGGAAGCGGCCGGCGCGGCTGACCGTGCTGGTGGGGCATGACAACAACGTGGCCAATGTCGGCGGCACGCTGGAGCTGCACTGGCACGTGCCCGGCTATGCACGTGACGACCAGGCGATCAACGGCACCGTGGGCTTCGAGTTGCTGACCGATGGGTCCGGCGCCAAATTCGTGCGCGCCTTCTATTTTGCGCAGGGGTTGCGGCAGTTGCGCGAGCTGCAGCCGCTGGATGCGGACCATCCCCCGTATTTCCATTACATGCCGCAGCCGTTGTGCGCATTGCCGGGCAAGCCGACCTTGTGTTCGCTGACCGGGTTCGAGAACGCGGTGAAAAGCCGTATCGCCGTCGCAGGACCCGGACCCGGACCGGGCGCAGCGGAGTAGGGCGTTTGTGACGCATCCCGATGCCGGGGTGCGTACGCTGTGACGTAACAACCACCCCAAGGGAGCCTCGAAAAACCTCCAAAGCCGTCATTCCGGCGAAAGCCGGAATGACGAATAAAAAACGGTTATTCGAGATTCCCCCAAACCCCGCGAGCCTGGGCTCGCGGGGTTTGGGGTGTGTGGCTTATGGCAACTGGACCGGCTGGCCGCTGCGCAATGATTCGGTGGCCGCCTCGGCCAGCGTCAGTGCAGCCAGGCCGTCCGCATAGCCGACCGCTGCCGGATTGCCGTCGAGCATGTCCGCAAAGTGATCCATCTCGCGCCGGTATGCTTCAGCGTAGCGGTCCAGGAAGAAGTTTTGGAAACGGTCGGACGTGGCGCCTTCCTCGTTCCACACCTGCACCGTGCTTTCGGTCACGTTGTCCGCGCGCACCATGCCGGCGGAAGCGAATGCCTCGATGCGTTGGTCGTAGCCGAAGCCCGAGCGGCGGCTGTTGGCGATCACGCAGAGCTTGCCCGATGCCGTGGTCAGGATGCAGCGTGCGGTGTCGACGTCACCCAGCTCGCCGATCGCCGGATCGACCAGACAACTGCCGGTGGCGAAGACCGTCGCCGGTTCCTCGCCCAGCAGCCAGCGGGCCATGTCGAAATCGTGGATGGCCATGTCCTTGAACAGACCGCCGGAGACCGCGATGTAGGACGCCGGAGGCGGCGCCGGATCGTTGGAGGTAATCTGCAGGCTTTCCAGCGGGCCGATGTCGCCGCTGTCCAGGCGTGTCTTGAGTGTCTGGAAATTCGGATCGAAGCGTCGGTTGAAGGCGACCAGCAGGCGCGCGCCTGTCAGTTGTTCGGCAACGCTGCGCGCACGCGCCGCGTCCTGGTCGAGCGGTTTTTCGCAGAACACGGCCTTGCCGGCAGCCGCGGCGCGCTGGCAATACTCGAGATGGGTATCGGTCGAACTGGCGACGATGATGCCGTCGACCGAGGCATCGGCGAGTGCCGTGTCCAGGTCGGTCACGGTGGTGTGGTATTCCTGCGCCAGTGCGCTGGCCGAGGCCTCGACGGCGTCAACGACTCCGGCCAGTTCGATGCGTGGATGGCGCGCCGCGTTGCGGGCATGGATGTGGCCGATGCGGCCGGCGCCAACGAGAACTACTTTGTGCATGTCGTGTTCGTCCGTATTCAAATGAGTGGTTCAGGAGTCGACGCGCTGGACCTGTCCGCTGCGCACGGATGCGGCGCAGGCTTCGGCCAGTTCCAGTGCCGCCACGCCGTCGGCGTATCCGACCGCGGGCTTTGCCCGGCCGTGCACCACTTCGGCGAAGTGGTCGATCTGGGCGCGGTAGGCCTGTTCGTAGCGGGTTCCGAAGTCGGGTTGGATGGGTGCGGCCGTGGTGCCGGTCGAGGTCGAGGTCCGGACCGTGTGGGCGGCCACGTTGTGCGCACATATCATGCCGTCGGCACCGAATGCCTCGATGCGCTGGTCGTAGCCGTAGCCGCTGCGGCGCGTGTTGGAAATCACGCACAAGCGGCCGGATCGGGTTTTCAATACGGTGCGCGCGGTGTCGACGTCGCCCTGGCGACCGATGTCCGGATCGACCAGGCAGCTCGCGACGCTGTAGAGCTCGACCAGGTCCTCATTCAGAAGCCAGCGCACCAGGTCCAGGTCATGGATGGTGAAGTCCTTGAACAGGCCGCCGCTGCTGGGGATGAAGCCCGGTGGTGGCGCCGCCGGGTCATGATTGACCACGCGCAACGATTCGAGTGCGCCGACGGCACCATCGTCCAGCTGTTGCTTCAGATGCTGGAAGTGCGGATCGTAGCGCCGGTTGAAACCGAGCAGGAATCGGGCGTTCCGAAACTGCGGTGCGGCTTCGAGCACCTTGGCCAGATCCAGGTCGATCGGTTTTTCGCAAAAGATCGCCTTGCCTGCCTCCACGGCGGCCAGTGCATGCGCCAGATGCTGGTCGGTCGAGCTGCAGACCAGCACGCCGCCCACGTCTTCGTCATCCAGTACCTGCGACAGCGACGCGCACCGCGCATCAAGCGCCGTGGCCATCGCCTGTGCCTTGTCCGGGTTTGGGTCAACGACGTATTTCAGGCGCAGCAGCGGGTTCCGGGCCACGTTGTGGCCATGGAATTGGCCCATCCGCCCCGCTCCGATCAGTGCAACGTCGATGCAGCTCAAGAGTAGACTCCCGGTGTGTGCGTATCACATGTATTGGAACGTATATTCTATTGTACAGTATAATGAAATGCGCGAGGGAGTCATGTTTTTTACGCGCTTCGCCTGGGGTTCAACAGCTCGGGATCCACTTTTTCCCGCCAGCTGGCTACACCGTTCCTGAGCTGACTCGCCCGGACTTCAACGGCATGGTCCCATACCGTTTGACCGGTGATATCAACGACGTTGAAACGAACGACAGGGTCGTCGGCGGTCATGTCGAAATCGATGATGCCGGCGTTGTGACCCCCGGTAAAAGGCTCGCGCAGGCGCACCTCGGGAACCTCGACCGGATCAGGCATGCCCGTGCCTTGGGCGAGACCGGAACTGACCATCTCGAAAAGGTCGTAACCGGCTTCTTCGGACCAGGGAATGCAGTTGGCCTCCGCCCGGTGGACGTCGCCTGACATCAGAATGACCCCGGAAACGCCCTCATCGCGAATGAAGTTGAAGATCTCGTCGCGTTCGTGGCGAAAGCTGGTCCAGGTGTCTTCGCCGAAGGCCTTCGGGTTGTATGTCCAGCCGCTGCCGGAGATCACCACCTTGAACGGGGCCTTGCTCGCCAGGAGCTTTTCCTTGAGCCAGGCCTTTTGCCCTTTGCCCAGCATGGTCTTTTCGGGACCGTCAGGTTTGGCGTTGGGCATGCGGTGATAGCGCGTGTCGAGGAAGAAAAAATCGACTCCGCCATAGGTGTAATGGAAGAAGACGCCTTTCGTCTCGGCGGTGCCATAGGAGGGATTGGCCCAGAATCGGCGAAAGATGTCGTAGCTGTCCTCGCGCACGGGGCTTGTTCGGTTCTGGTTGTTGAGCCCGAAATCGTGATCATCCCAGATGGCGAGCTGCGGCACGGTGCGGCCGAATGGTTGAAACTCCGGCACCTTGCGTTGAATTTTGTAGAAATCGGACAAGATGCTGCGTTCCAGCGTGTCGGCGTAAACATTGTCGCCGAGCCAGAAGAAGAGATCCGGCTCCCACAGTCGAAGTGAAGTCCAGATCGGCTGGACAGGATATTCCTGCCATCGGGCACAGGAACCAAAACCGATGCGGAAGCGTGCCGCCCGGCCTGCTTCGGGTGCGGTGCAGAAAGAAAAGGTCGGCAAGGTCTCAAGGTATTTGGCCGGTTTTTCGTTGACCCAAGGGCAGTAGTAGTACTTGGTGCCGGGCTCGAGGCCGTCGAGAGTGAATTTGACGACGTAATCATGGGTGGGCGTGGCATCGATGGCGGTACTGGTGCGGGCATCGGAAAGGTCGGCTTTCCGGCCGTAACGCACGGCAACAGGAAAGCGTCCGGTAGCCCGCATCCACAGTCGCGCAGAGTGGGGGTCGACGGCGCCGACCATCGGCCCTCCAATCAGACGGGGATAGCCCAGCACACTCTGTGCCAGCGCCTGGCGGATCCATAAAGGCTGTAACGGAAGCGCCGCTCCCGCCAGCGCCATGGCTTTCAGAAAATAACGTCTGTCAAGTGTCACGTCCTACCTCGCAAATGTCGTGTCGTCTGGCGGATTCAACTCTGAAGTGCAACGTCGATCTGGCTCGAGAGTAGACTCCCCCTGGGTATGTTTCGATCACGATGGAATGTATGTTCTTTTTTAAACTATAATGGAATACAGGGGAGATGTGGGGTTCCCGTTTCCATGCATCCGGACCGAGCGTGTACGGATGCACCAGCCCGAGGAAAGACATGATCAAGATGGACAAGCCTCCTGCCAATGCCGAAGCACTTCGTGCCGCGATCCTCGATCGCTACGAATCGCTGAGCAAACGTCTGCAACAGATCGCGCGCTATGTGCTGGACGAGCCCAACGCGGTGGCCCTGGAGACCCTCGCGGTACTGGCCGAGCGCTGCGGTGTGCAGCCGTCGGCCATCGTGCGGTTCGCCAAGTCGTTCGGTTTCGACGGTGCCACGCAGATGCAGCGCCTGTTCCGCGACGGCCTGCTTTCCGGCAGTGCCTCGCTGGGATACGGCGAGCGCGTGCGCCAGTTCAAGCGGCAGGTGGATGGCAAAGCCATCAGCGAGCCGAGGCAGGTGTTGGCCGAGTTCATCGAGGGCAACATCATGGCCATGCAGAACCTGGGCGGTGGCATCGACACGAAAAAGCTGGCGGCGGCCGTCAAGATGATCGCCGAGGCCGAGACCGTGTACGTGGCCGGCTTTCGACGATCGTTTCCGGTCGCGGCCTATCTGGCTTATTCGCTCCACCAGGTGGACAAGAAGACGGTATTCATCGACAGCGTGGGCGGCATGACCGGCCAGCAGATCCATGACATTGCCCGGCACGACCTGCTGATCGCCGTCAGTTACCACCCGTACGCGGAAGAGGCCGTGCAGCTGATCGACGCGGCCAGCGAAAGTCAGTGTCCCGTCCTGTCGATCAGCGACAGCCTGGTCAGCCCCGTGGCCAAGCCGGCGAGCCTGGTGTTGCAGGTGCGCGAGGCCGAGATACGCAAGTTCCGATCACTGTCCACGTCGATGTGTCTGGCCCAGGCCCTGGTCATTTCCTATGCCTTTGCCAAGAATGGCAAGGGATCGAAGCCGCGTTCCAGGACTTCCCGCGGAGGGCGCAAGCAAACCCAAAAATGAAACAAACATTGCGTTTTCTAAAAAAATAGAATATATTTTACGCATGCCCGGACAGTCGTTGTCCGGGCCTTTGCGAGAGAAGCGCACATGAACGGAAAGGAACAGCGACTGGACCTCGTCACCATCGGTCGATCCTGTGTCGACCTGTATGGCGCGCAGCTGGGTGGTCGTCTCGAAGACATGATGTCGTTCGCCAAGTACATCGGCGGCAGTCCCACCAATACCGCGGTCGGGGCCGCCAGGCTGGGGCTCGATTGCGGGTTGGTGACGCGTGTCGGCGCCGACCACTTCGGCCGTTTCATCCGCGAACAGCTCGAGCGCGAGCACGTGTCCGTGCAGGGCGTGGTGAACGATGCCGAACGCCTGACCGCGCTGGTCTTCCTGGGTATCCGCGATCCGGACACGTTTCCGTTGATCTTCTACCGCGAAAACTGCGCCGACATGGCACTGACCGTGGACGATGTCGACCTGGACATGGTGGAGCGTGCGCGTGCGGTACTGATCAGCGGGACCCACCTGTCCACGCAGAGCGTGTTCGATGCGTCGATGCACGCCTGCCGTGCGGCTCGCGCCGCCGGTGCCAGGGTGGTGTTCGATGTCGATTACCGTCCCGTCCTCTGGGGCCTGACCGAAAAGGACATGGGCGAGAACCGCTTCGTCGCCGACGCCGAGGTGACAAGCCGGCTGCAGGAAGTGCTCGGATTGTGCGACCTGGTGGTCGGTACCGAAGAGGAAATGCACATTCTCGGCGGCACCACCGACACCATGGCCGCTCTGCGGGCCATTCGCGAAAAGACCGACGCCCTGCTCGTATGCAAGCGCGGCGCCCTCGGTTGCACCGCCTTCCCGGGAGACATCCCCGCCAGTCTCGATGACGGCGTGGTCGGTCGCGGGTTTTCCGTGGAGGTGTTCAACGTGCTGGGCGCGGGCGACGCGTTCATGGCCGGCTTCCTGCGTGGCTGGTTGCGGGACGAACCGCTGGAGACGGCTTGCGCGTACGGTAATGCGTGCGGTGCCATCGTGGTTTCCCGTCACGGCTGCGCGCCGGCGATGCCGACCATGGAAGAGCTGCACCGGTTCCTGGATGCCGACGCGCATCCGTACCGGCTGCGCGACGACACTGAACTGGAGCATGTGCACTGGGCGACGACGCGGATTGGGACGCATGACGACCTGACCGTGCTGGCGATCGATCATCGCAGCCAGTTCGAGGACCTCAGCCGCGACACGGGGACCGACCCGTCGCGCATTTCCGCCTTCAAGTCGCTGGCGCTCAAGGCGGTCGATCGCCTGGCCCGGGCCGACTCGAAGTTCGGGGTGCTGCTGGATGGGCGTTATGGCATGCGCAGCCTGGAAGTGGCGGCCGATCGACCGTACTGGATCGGGCGGCCGATCGAGGTTCCGGGGTCGCGGCCGCTGCAGTTCGAGAGTTCCGCGGACGTGGCGACCGAGCTGGCCACCTGGCCGTACAACCACGTGGTCAAATGCCTGGTGTTCTACCACCCCGACGATGCCGAAGACTTGCGCGAGCGGCAGGAACGCCAGTTGCTGAGGCTGCAGGACGCTTGTCTGAAGACACGCCATGAATTGCTGGTGGAGGTGATAGCGTCGCCCCATGGGGAGGTGGATGCCAACACCGCGGCAAGCGTCATGCAGCGCTTCTACGATCTGGGCATGCGGCCGGACTGGTGGAAGCTCGAACCGATGGCCGATGCCGCCGCCTGGACACGGATCGAACGCGTGATTGCCGCCAACGATCCGTGGTGCCGGGGTGTGTTGCTGCTCGGTTTGAGCGCGCCGGCCGACGAATTGATCGCGACATTCCAGGTCGCCGCGGGCAGCGCCATCGTCAAGGGATTTGCGGTCGGGCGAACGATATTCGCCGATGCCGCCGAACAATGGCTGCGCGGCGAGCTGGATGACGAAGCGGCCATCGACCAGCTGACCGCGCGCTTCGAACAACTGGTCGAGGCCTGGCGGCAGGCGCGTGCCAGTGCGCCGGCAGGCAGTCATGATGCGGGGAGGTGATTCGACGTGGGCAAGATGAGACTGACAGCCGCACAGGCGGCCATTCGCTGGTTGACCGCCCAGCACGTGGACATCGACGGCCATGAACAGCCGTATTTCGCCGGTGCCTGGGCCATTTTCGGGCACGGCAACGTCGCGGGTCTGGGCGAGGCACTGTATGCCGAGCGCGAGGCCTTTCCCACGTGGCGGGCGCACAACGAGCAGGCCATGGCGCATGCCGCCATCGCCTATGCCAAGCAGATGCGCCGGCGCCGCGCCATGGTCTGCACCACGTCCATCGGACCGGGTGCCACCAACCTGGTGACCGCCGCCGCGCTGGCCCATGTCAATCGCCTGCCGGTGCTGCTCATGCCGGGCGATGTGTATGCCAGCCGCCGGCCCGATCCGGTGCTGCAGCAGGTCGAGGATTTCGGCGACGGCACGGTGTCGGCCAACGATTGCCTGCGTCCGGTGTCGCGCTGTTTCGACCGCATCACGCGGCCGGAGCAGATCATGGACGCGTTGCCGCGAGCGCTGGCCATGATGCTCGACCCCGCCCGTTGCGGTCCGGCGACGCTGGCGTTCTGCCAGGACGTGCAGGCGGAGGCTTTTGATTATCCCGAGTCGTTCTTCGAGCGTCGCGTATGGGCGGAGCGCCGGCAGCCAGCCGATCCCCGCGAGCTGGACGCGCTGGTGCGCGCACTGCAATCGGCCAAGGCGCCGCTTCTGATTGCCGGCGGCGGTGTGCTCTATAGCCGCGCCGAATCGGAACTGGCGAGCTTGGCGGAAGCCACCGGCCTGCCGGTAGTCGAAACCCAAGCGGGCAAGGGCGCCTTGCCATGGGAGCACGCGTGCGCACTGGGTTCGATCGGCGTCACCGGTTCCAGCGCCGCCAATGCCGCCGCCGAGAAGGCCGACCTCGTGGTGGGCATCGGCACGCGCCTGGCCGACTTCACCAGCGGCTCGCGCAGCCTGTTTGCCGCGGCAGACAAGTTCCAGATCAACGCGCAACCTTTCGACGCGAACAAGCACGACGCACAGGCCGTGGTGGGCGATGCACGGACGGTGTTGTGTGCGCTGTCCGACGCCTTGTCCGGATGGCATGCGTCAGGCGATTCCGAGCGCGAACCCGGGGTGGAAGCCTGGCGCGCCGATGCCGATGCGGTGATGGCGGGCGATGCGGCATGCACGTTGCCCAGCGATGCCCAGGTGATTGGTGCCGTGCAGCGCAACGTCGACGACAACGCTGTCGTCGTGTGCGCAGCGGGCGGCCTGCCCGGCGAGCTGCACAAGTTGTGGCGTTGCCGGCGTCCCGGCGGCTACCACGTCGAGTACGGCTATTCCTGCATGGGTTACGAAATTGCCGGCGGCGTGGGCGTGAAGATGGCCGAGCCGGAACGCGAGGTCGTGGTGATGGTCGGCGACGGCAGCTACCTGATGCTCAATTCCGAGCTGGCCACGTCGGTGATGCTGGGCCTGAAGCTGGTCGTGGTGGTGCTGGACAATCGCGGCTTCGGTTGCATCAACCGCCTGCAGCACGCGACCGGCGGGGCCGGCTTCAACAACCTGCTGGCCGACGCGCGGCACGAGACCATGCCCGAGATCGACTTTGCGGCGCATGCACGCAGCCTCGGCGCACAGGCCGAACACGTCGCCACGCTGGGCGAACTGGAAGCGGCCATGCAACGGGCAGGCGCCGCCGAGCAGAGTTACGTGGTGGTGATCGACACGGACCCGCTGCAGGCGACCGAGGCCGGCGGCTGGTGGTGGGACGTGGCCGTTCCCGAGGTATCCGAACGTGCCGAGGTCGAGGCGGCCCGGCGTGATTACGAGCAGGGCGTACGCCGCAGGAGGAACATGTCATGAGTATTCGTTTTGGCGTCAGCCCGATTGCCTGGGCCAATGACGACATGCCCGAATTGGGCGGCGACACACCGCTTGCCAGCATTCTCGGCGACATTCGGGACTTGGGTTTCGAGGGTGTCGAGCTGGGCGGCAAATTTCCGCGTGATGCAACAGAGCTGAAACCGTTGCTGGCCGGTTACGGGCTGGACCTGGTCGGCGGCTGGTACAGCAGCGCGCTGCTCGAGCGCAGCGCGGACGAAGAAATCGCCGCGTTGCAACCGCACCTGCAATTGCTGGAAGCCATGGGCAGCACGGTGTTCGTGTGTGCCGAGACCAGCAACGCCATTCATGGGCGCCGTGACAGCAACCTGGACGATTCGCCACGCATGACGGCCAGCGACTGGATCTCGTTCGGCGAACGCATGACCGCGGTGGCCGACTACATCCAGGCGCGGGGCCTGCGCTTTGCCTATCACCACCATCTGGGCACCGTGGTCGAGCGCGTCGATGACCTGCGCCGGTTCCTGGCGCATACCGGGAACTCGGTGGGACTGACGCTGGACACCGGACATGCGGTTCTGGGTGGCATCGATCCACTGAAGGTCATTGCCGATCACCCCGAACGCATCGCGCACGTGCACTGCAAGGATGTGCGCGGGAAGGTGTTCGAACAAGTGCGCAAAAACGGTTCGAGTTTTCTCGACGGCGTGCTGGCCGGCATGTTCACCGTGCCCGGTGATGGCGATCTGGACTACGCCGCCATCTTCGCGGCGCTGGCCGGCATGCATTACAGCGGCTGGATCATCATCGAGGCCGAGCAGGACCCGGCTTTGGCCAATCCGCGTACCTATGCCGAGCTCGGCCTGCGCGCCTTGCACACGCATGCCACGCAAGCGGGGTTGCAATCATGACCGATCTTCTTGTCCATCCCCATGACCCCGACGCCGCCGGTACCGTACTCGAGGTCACGCCGGCCAGTGCCGGCTGGGACCACGTCGGATTCCGTGTTGTCCACCTGGACGACGGCCAGTGCCATGCCGGCGGCGAGGCCGGGCGCGAAGTGTGCCTGGTGATCGTGTCGGGTACGGCCGACGTCGAGGCCGGGGACAAACACTTCGCCGGTCTTGGCGGACGCTCCGGTCCGTTCGAGGACAAAGCCCCCGGTGCGGTGTACGTTCCGGCGGGCACCGACTGGAAGGTGACGGCGAGGGACCGCGTGGAGCTGGCGGTGTGCAGCGCGCCCGGTGCCGCGGGACGCGAGCCGCGCAGCATTGCCGACGCGGACATGAGCCGCGAGACGCGCGGCACCGGCACCAACACGCGCCACATCCGCAACATCCTTCCCGAAACCGAAGCGGCCGACAGCCTGCTGGTGGTCGAGGTGATCACGCCCGGCGGCAACTGGTCCAGTTACCCGCCGCACAAGCACGACACCACCGAATCCGGCGCCGAAACCGCGCTGGAGGAAACCTACTACCACCGCCTGGATCCGCCCCGGGGTTTCGCTTTCCAGCGCGTCTACACCGACGACCGCAGCCTCGACGAAACCATGAGCGTGGGCGACGGCGACGTGGTGATGGTGCCGCGCGGGTACCACCCGGTCGGCACGCCACACGGTTACGACCTTTATTACCTCAACGTCATGGCGGGACCGAAACGCCAGTGGATCTTCCGCAACGATCCGGTGCACGACTGGATCGCACGACGTGACAGCACTTCCAAGGAGTAAATTTCCATGCGCAATATTGAACATTTCATTGATGGCAAGACCGTTGTCGGTGCGTCCGGGCGTCATGCTGATGTCTTCGATCCCAACACCGGCAAGGTGCAGGCGCAGGTATCGCAGGCCAACAAGGCCGAGCTCGACCAGGCCGTGCGCAACGCGGCCGCGGCGCAGCCGGGCTGGGCCGCAACCAATCCGCAGCGACGCGCGCGGGTGATGTTCGAATTCATTCGCCTGCTCAATGCCCACAAGCAGGAGCTGGCCGAACTGCTGTCCAGCGAACACGGCAAGATCGTGTCCGACTCGCACGGCGACGTGCAGCGCGGCCTGGAGGTCATCGAACTGGTCTGCGGCATTCCGCACCTGCTCAAGGGCGAATACACCCAGGGCGCGGGGCCGCGTATCGACGTGTTTTCGGCGCTGCAGCCGCTGGGCGTGGTGGCTGGCATCACGCCGTTCAATTTCCCGGCGATGATCCCGATGTGGATGTTCGGCCCGGCCATTGCCAGTGGCAATGCCTTCATCCTCAAGCCCTCCGAGCGCGATCCCTCGGTACCGGTGCGTTTGGCCGAACTGGCTTTGGAGGCGGGGTTGCCGCCGGGAATCCTCAACGTGGTGCATGGCGACAAGGAAATCGTCGACGCGATCATCGAGCATCCGACCATCAAGGCCGTGAGCTTCGTCGGTTCCTCCGACGTGGCGCAGGCGGTGTATGCCGGTGGCGCGGCGCACGGCAAGCGCGTGCAGTGCATGGGCGGCGCCAAGAATCACGGCATCGTGATGCCGGACGCCGATCTGGACCGCGTGGTCGCCGACCTCATGGGCGCGGCCTACGGTTCGGCCGGCGAGCGCTGCATGGCGTTGCCGGTGGTGGTGCCGGTGGGCGAGGCCACGGCCGAGGCGCTGCGCGCCAAGCTGATTCCGGCCATCGAAAAGCTCCAGGTGGGTGTCTCCAGCAATG
>DASSKC010000030.1:0-40132 GCA_035690885.1 Oleiagrimonas sp.
AGCTACGACCCCGGCAGCAAGACCGCCGGGCCGCTGCTTGGCGATGCCAGCCTGCTTGGCATCCGCTCGCAGCTCTCGTCGGTACTGGCCGATGTCGCCGGCAGCAACACGTCGGGCCTGCGCACGCTGGGCGACATCGGCGTCAATTTGCAGGCCGACGGCACGCTGCAACTGGACGCCAACAAGCTCGGCGGTGCCCTGGGTTCGCAACCCGCCCAGGTGGCCAACCTGTTCGGTGGCGACCTGGGCTACGCCGGCAAGCTGGACAACCTGCTCGACGGCTACCTCGGCACCGGCGGCCTGCTCGACATCCGCAGCGACAGCCTGGATGCACGCGGCAAGCAGCTCGACCAGCAGCAAGCCCGGCTGGACGCACGCATGCAGAGCGTCCAGGACCGCTATCTCAAGCAATTCACCGCGCTCGACGTGACCATGTCGCAGATGAACCAGACCAGCAGCTTCCTGAGCTCACAGCTGGACATGCTGGCCAGCATGTACAAGCCACCCGGCAGCAAGTGAACGCGCGGCGATCGATCCCGAGGCTCCCCCCATGGCCAACCCCCACTCAGCCCAAGCCATCCACCAGTACAGCCGCGTGCGCACGCACGGCGGCGTCGAGTCGGCCAACCCGCACCAACTGACGGCGATGCTGTTCGACGGTGCGCTCAGCCGCATCGCCAGCGCGCGCGGGCACATGCAGCGCGGCGAGATCGCCGCGAAGGGCGAGTGCATCTCGCGCAGCATCGAAATCATCGGCGGCTTGCGCAGCAGCCTCGACCATGACCGCGGCGGCGAATTGGCGGCACGCCTGGATTCGCTGTACGAATACATGGGCCGTCGCCTGCTGTACGCCAACCTGCATGACGACATCGCGACCCTGGACGAAGTGGCGGACCTGCTGCGGCCCATCCGCGGCGCGTGGGCAGAAATCCCGGCCGCCCTGCACGATCCGCGGTCGCCGGCGGACATCGCGCCATGACGACGCCACTGGTCGAAGTGCTGGACCTGACCTACGCGATGTTGGCGGCGGCGCAAGCCTGCGACTGGCCGGAATTCCGGTACCTCCAGGAGCGCCGTGCAAAACTGATCGAGCCCGGGCTTTACACATGCCCCGACGCACCGTGGCGGCTGCCGCAATTATTTGCAGCGCAGACCGAACTGGCCGCAATCCGGCACGACGACGACGCACTCAACGACGCCGCGGAAATGTTGGGGCCGATCAGCGAGGCCCTGGTGGAAGCACTGCCGGAGCCGCGGGACCCATGGCGATCGGCGGAAGTGACGCCGTGAACTCGCCGTTGACCGAAGCACTGGACCTGACCCGCGCGATGTTGGCAGCGGCGAAGGCAGCGGACTGGCCGCATTTCGGGCGCCTCCACGAGCGTCGCGCACAGCTGCTCAAGCCCGGCCTGTACACGCACGCGGACGCGCCGCGGTTGCTCCCGCAGCTCGATGCGGCACAAAAGGAACTGTCGGCGATCATCGCCTCCGCCCACGACGAGGCACGCCAAAACCTGCTCGATTCACAACGCGCCTATGCGGCCGCCAGCGCCTACCTGGACGCTGCGCAGGATTGAACGCCGTCGCGCCATGCTGCGCATCTGCGACCCGACAGGCCGCGTAGCCATGCGCAAACATCATCGCATACAATCCGGCAACGGCTGCGACCGACCGTGACACGTAACACGGGAGAACCCGGGATGACCCACGACCCTTGGCAGTTCTTCGGCGATCGCATCACCTGGGAAGGAGCGATGCGCGTTGAATGCGAGACGCTTGATGCACCACTGGATCCAGCCCGGCAAGCACGGATGGAAGAGCAGGATGCCGACGTCCTGGCCACGTTGAACATGCTCGGCGAGCGTGGCGGCAGCGAACCGCCCGAGGATGAAGCCGTCTCCGCCGCGCTGGCGCGCATCGACGCCAAGCTGGACCTTCTGCTGGCGATGTTCAACCGGTACCTGCTGGGTCACGTGCAAATGCCGCCGCCGCGCACGGTGCGCTTCAATGCGCGCGGCATCGTGATCCCCGACTGGAAGGCGCCCGAAGCGGATATGGCGGTGCTGGTCCGCATCTATTTCGACAGCTGTGTCGGGATGCCCCTCGAACTGCCCGGGCGCGTGGCGCCGGCCCCCCGGGGAGCCGGCGGATTCGTCGCCTTCGACGAGCTGGACGAAGGGATCCGGCAGAGCATCGAGCACCTGGTGTTCCGCCAACACCGGCGTCAGCTGGCCGAATCACGGCGCGAGCCGCAGCCGCCACAGCAGTAGCCCTGCCCGCTTCGAAAGCGGCGTGGTCGCCGCACCGCGACCGGCGCGCCTCCGCCCATGATTTGTCGATCACACTCGAATGCGGGAGTCGCCACCGCGGCACAGACGTTTAAATACGCGGGGCCAGGTAACCGGACTCGCCGCCGCGACACAGACGTTTACAAGTGCGTTTGCGCATCCAAACTTTTGCAGATTCGTGCGATTACCGAAGTCACGTCCGAAGGAACGTCGGATTTCCGACGCATGTGGCATGGAATATGAATAGGCCAAAACGTGCCCGCAACACCACGAAAGGATCGTCATGCACGTGTTTCCCGTCCTGGTCGTCGAATCAGACACGACCCGCGCCTCAACCGTCAGCTCCTTCATTGAAAGCATCGGTTACCTTCCGCTGACCATCGACCAAGCCGACGATCAAGACAATCCAATGAACTGCTGCGCCGTGTATGCAGGTCCCGATGAGACAATGTCCACGCTGCAGTCGCATCTGAAACTGCAGGGCGCACGCCATCGAGAGGTGCCGCTGCTGGTCTGCGAGGGCTCGCCGCATTTGCAGGCACTGCGTCGACTGGGCTTCGCGGTGCACCCCATTGGGGCACCACCCCAGATGGCGTCGCTGGGTGCGATGCTGCGCATGTGCGCGCCGCGCAGCATCGGCAACCGCAGCAGCGACGACCGCCGGTTCGTCGGCCATTCCGAGCCGGTGCGCCTCCTGCACAGCCTGATCCGGCGCGTGTCGCCCTTCGACTCCAGCGTATTGGTTTTGGGCGAATCGGGCACCGGCAAGGAACTGGTAGCGCAGTTCATCCACGAATGCTCGCCGCGCTGCGACAAACCGTTCATCGCCATCAACTGCGGCGCCATTCCGCCGGACCTGCTGGAAAGCGAGTTGTTCGGGCATGAAAAAGGCGCCTTCACCGGTGCCATCAGCACCCGCAAGGGCCGGTTCGAGATGGCCGAGGGCGGCACCCTGTTGCTGGACGAGATCGGCGACATGAGCCTGCCGATGCAGGTCAAGCTGCTACGCGTGCTGCAGGAACGCCGTTTCGAGCGCGTTGGCAGCAACAAGTCGATACGCTGCAACGTTCGAATCATCGCGGCCACGCACCGCAACCTCGGCCAGGCGATCCTTGACGGCAAGTTCCGCGAGGACTTGTTCTACCGCCTCAACGTGTTTCCCGTGGAGCTGCCGCCGCTGCGCGCGCGCGCCGAGGATCTGCCCGTCCTGATCGAGGAATTCAACCAGCGTCTGCGTCGCCGCGGCCTGTCGCCAGCGCGCCTGACGAACGAGGCGCTGCACACGTTGGCCGGCTACGACTGGCCCGGCAACGTACGCGAATTGAGCAACCTCATCGAGCGCCTGGCGATCCTGTACCCCGCCCTGCCGGTGCGTACCGAGGACTTGCCGCGCCAATACCACAAGCACCGCAACGATGGGCGGTCCGATATCCCACGATTGCCGGAGATGATGGTCCACGACAACGCCATGCCTGCGGACATCGATGATGGGACCGATCTGCTGCCCAACGGCGGGCTCAACCTGCGCGACCACCTGGCGGACATCGAAGTCGGTTTGATCCGGCAGGCGCTGGCGGCCTCCGATGGCGTCGTCGCGCACGCGGCCAAACTGCTTGGCATGCGTCGCACGACGTTGGTGGAGAAGCTGCGCAAATACCAGCTGCACGCGAACCTCACTGCCAGCGGAGCCGTGTAAACCCTTACAAGCACGGCCATCACGGGGCGGCAGCGCCGAAACCCATGCCGCGCCCACGGAACCGCAGACGTCCGGGCAAACGTCAGCCGGGAGCCCCCACGAACGACGATGCCATCGCCGACCCCTGGATTTCGGCGACCACGATCGACCCGGAGCGAATGGCCGCATCCAGGTCCGCATCATCCAGAACGTCGCGATCGAGCGCGTGGCCAACCGTGATGACGCAAACCGCGCGATTGCCCCCGTCCCGCTTGGCCCGATACATCGCCACGTCGGCAAGGCGCAGGGCTCGCCCCCACGGCGTGCCGGGCGTCGGCGGATGCGCGACGAAACCTGCCGAGACGCTGACTCGGACTTCACGCCCACCCACTCGGACCGGAGGTCGGGTCACCGCATCCAGCAGGCACCGAGCCACGTTCGGCAGGGATTGAGGCGAAACATCAGGCAGCGCCAACACGAACTCCTCGCCGCCCCAACGTGCCACGTGGTCGCGGCTGCGCCCGAGCAACTGCAATCGCCGCGCAATCTCAACCAACACCACGTCGCCGACGTCGTGACCAAGACTGTCGTTGACCTGCTTGAAATCGTCGATGTCCACCAGGGCCAGACCAAGCCGGGTGTTGTCGCTGCGCGTGTAGCCTTGCATCAGGGCAGAAAAACTCCGTCGGTTCAAGATCCCGGTCAGCGCATCCATCGAGGATTGTTCGGTGAGATTGGCCACATCCTCGACAAGCCTCCGGTTGGCCCTGCGTGCGCGCATCAACCAAAGGACCATGAACGACGCGGCCAGCAATGCAACACCGGCCAGCGTGATCCACAACCGCTGTTGCCAGCGTTGCGCGGCGTTCTCGGCCCCCTTCAGGCGGTCCTGTGCTGAAAGCCGATCGATCTCGCGGTTCTTGTGTTCGTCGTCGTATTTGGCTTGGAGCTCCAGGACCGCGCTGTCGCGCTCCTGCTCGGTGATCTTGCGATTTACCTCCTCGACGGCGCTCTGCGCCTGCAGCGCCTCGCGGTAGCGTCCTGCAGACTCGAGTACCTTTACGATCTCCCGGTTGATATCCACTTCCGTACGCAGATGTCCGGCCCGCCGCGCGAGCTCGAGCGACCGGTGCAGCAACGACAACCCCGCGTCGGTCTGTCCCATCCGGACCGTGGCGATACCTTCGTTGGCGAGCGCAATCGATTCGCCGTACTGATCGCTGCTCGCGCGGGCCAGCACCGCGGCTTCCTGCGCCTGCTTCAACGCGGAGGCATAGTCGCCTTGGTTGAGGTAGTAGTCGGACAGGTTGCCGCGTGCGGTGACTTCGAGATAACCCAGCCCGGGTACGCTCCTCGAGATGGCCAAGGCTTGCATCAACGCGTGCCGTTGCCTGTCACGTTCGTCGCGACTCGCATAGATGAACGCCTCGTCAATGCGTATCGTGCCCAGGCCGGCCGTGAACCCGGCAGCTTGTGCCTGCGACGCGGCCTCCCGTGCCAGCGGCACCGCCCGGTCCACGAAGCCGAGTTGAGCGTTCATGGTTGCCAGATGGTCCAGTATTTCGATGCGCTCGGCGCTGTTCCCCAGCTGGTCGGCCAAGCTCAATGCCGCCATTGCCTTGCCAAAAGCCGTATTCAATGCCCCTTGGGCACGCTCGAAGCGCACCTGCGCACGGAGCAGTTCCAGGCGCATCGCGGGGTCGTTCGCTGGAACGAGGCTCGCGACCTGCCTCAGGTAGGTCCGAGCCTGCTTCAAACGGTGCCGGAAGATGCTCTCCTGCGCCTTGCCGATCAGCCACGTGGCACGGCACGGCGGGCATTGCCCTGGCTGCGCCACCGGTCGCAGTTGGTCCAATGCCTCCTTCAACATTGGCATGTTCCGGTTGGGCAACGCCAGCCAAATCAGCGCGGCGGAATAGCGGCGCTTCTGGTCCAGCGGCATGTTCGGATCGTCGGCATCCCGCGCCGCCTGCAGGCGCGCGGCCGCTGTCGCCGGCGACGCGTAACCATGCACCCTCAGGTCGTTGAGGACATTCGCCACCCGCTCGGGGCCAGCCAGCAGCGCCGGCGCCATGAGCGCCAACAGCGATGCCAGGACCCAATGTTTCATATCGAGGTTGTCGGCACCTTTCGCCGGAACTTGATCCGATGCCCAGGATCCGTGCGTTGGCCCCGCCACCTCAAGATTTATCCGGGCCTGCCGATATCGCTTGCATGGAGCTGTGCGTAGCCCCGGGGAGCCTCCCGACGGTACCCGTTCACCTGCCCCGATCAAGTGCCTTGGAGCACTCGCATGCCAGACCGTACTTTTGACCTGTCTCGGCTCGAAGTCGGCGACTCGCTGCCTTGCAACGTGCGCGACGGCAAGGGCACGTTGCTGTTGCGCGAGGGACTCGTCGCCACCAGCGACAAGCAACTCGAAACGCTGGTGCGGCACGCCTCGCAACCGTACGCGTACGCGCCAGCCACGCCCGACGACACGTACTTCCGCAAATCGCCGCTTGCCCTGGTGCTTGGAGCACGTCGGCATTTGCAGGCCCTGTTCTCCGACCCGGCCGATGTGGATTTTGCCCCAGCATTGCTGCGGATCGCAGGCAAGGTACGCAGGGCATGCCGGCTGAACGCCGACGTGGCACTGGCATCGATCCTGATGTGCCGCGATGAACCCTATGCAATTCGACACTCCGTGAACGTTGCGATCACGAGCTGCATCACGGGTACGGCGATCGGATTGGACGAGGCGCCGTTGACCTCCACCGTGGCAGCCGCGCTGAGCATGAACATCGGCATGCTCGCGCTGCAGGAACACCTCCACGCGCTGAAGGGAAAGTTGAGTGACGCGCAACGCGCCGAGGTGGAGGGCCATTGCGAGCGTGGGGTGGCGATACTGCGCGAACATGCGGTAGGCGACCCGCTGTGGCTGGAAGTCGTGCGCGATCATCACGAGCACCCTGACGGCAGCGGCTATCCCACGGGCAAAACTGCCGACGAAATCAGCGTCCCTGCGCAACTGGTATCGCTTGGCGACATCTATTGCGCTCGCGTGTCCGACCGCAGGCACAGACCGGCAATGCAGCCCAACGTGGCGCTGCGGTGGCTGTTCCTCAACGAGGGTACGGCGTTCGACGAGCGCTACACGGCATTGTTCATCAAGGCACTCGGGGTTTACCCGCCTGGCACCGGTGTACGCCTGCGCAACGGCAGCATCGGCGTGGTGACCCATCGGGGTGACTCGGGGGAGCGGCCGAAAGTCGCGTCGATCACGACCCGTGATGGATTGCGCGTCAGCGTTCCGATTCGCCGCAGCGCAAGGGTCCCGTCACACGCGATAACCGAAGTCGTCGATCTCGACGAGATGGGCATGAACGTCGGCATGGAAGCGCTGTGGGGAGCCGATGCCGTGGCCTGACCAGGCCGGAATCCCGTCAGCGGCGATCCCCGTGGCACGACTGGCCAGCAGGGGCAAATGCCGTTTGCATCGTCGCCACCCGCACCGCCATGGACACGCCGGATGCCGCGTCGATTTTCTGGCGCGCGTGCCGCAGGCAACCAACAAGTCGTTGACCTGGCAAGCTTTTAAAGACTGGTTCGATAATTGCATCGAGGCGGGTATGAGTGCCGTCCCGCTACTGCGTCCTGCCGACCCGCAACGCCTCGAGGCGCTGGAACTCGCCTTCGCGCAGTTCAACGAGACCTCGCGGCAATTGCAGTCGTCGTGGTCCGCGCTGCAGGAGCGCGTGGACGAACTGACCCGCGAACGCGATGCCGCGCAACGGGCGCGCCTGGCTGAACTGGCAGAGCGCGAACGCGTCGCCGACCGCCTGCAGGCCTTGCTGGGCGCGCTGCCGGGCGCGGCGTTGATGATCGACGGCGACGGTCGCGTGCGCGAATGCAACGCCGGCGCCAACGAATTGCTGGGCCAATCGCTGCTCGGTCAGCCATGGCGCGATGTTGCTGCCCACGCGCTGCACGCGCGCAGCGACAGCGACGGCACGCCGTGTCTGTCCGATGGCCGCCGTCTCGGGGTGTCGCGCCGCGCGACCGCCGACGGCGGTTGCGTACTGCTCCTGACCGACGAAAGCGAAGCGCATGCGCGCCGCAGCGGCATCGAGCGCCAACGTCAGATCTCCGACGTCGACCAGCAACGCGCCCGCCTCGCGCACCAATTGCGCACGCCCTTGTCCACCGCGGTGCTGTACCTGTCGCGCATCGCAGACGGCGGACTCGACGCGCAAGCTGCACAACGCATGGCCGGGAAGGCGCTGATGCGTCTCGTCGATCTCCAACGGCTGATCGACCAAACCCTGGCGCTGGCGCGCGGCGACGCCGACACCAACGAAACCCTGGACGTGTCCGGCCTGCTTCGCGACGCCATCGGCAACATCGCCGCCGGCGCGACGTGCGGCATCGACATCGACGACACCTGCAGCGGCGCCTGCGTGCACGGCCAGCGCAACCTGCTGGTGAGCACGCTCGTGAACCTGCTCGACAACGCCCTCGCGTTTTCGCCGCGCGTATTTTTGCAGGCCGCCCGCCACGACGGCGGCGTGACGTTGGCCGTGCACGACGACGGGCCGGGCGTTGACGCCGCCACAGCCGAACGCATCTTCGAACCTTTTTTCACCACCCGCGCCGGCGGCACCGGCCTCGGCCTTGCCATGGCCCGCAGCGTCGCACGTGCGCACGGCGGCGAACTGTTGCTTGCGCCCAGCCCGCGTGGCGCCCGCTTCGAGCTGCGCCTGCCGCTGGCGGGCGACGCCCGCATCCTGCCCAGCGACCTGCATGTGCGCCACTCGCGGTCCGGCACCGATCCGCAACACCAGGGAACCTTGTCATGAACTCCAATTCCAGCCCCATGGTTCTGGTCGTCGAAGACGATCGCGACCTTGCCGACGCGCTGTGCGAAATCCTGCAGGGCGCCGACGTCGCCGCGCGCAGCGCCGCCGACGGCGAGGAGGCCTGGCGTTGCATCGCCGAAGGCAACATCGGCCTCGTGATCAGCGACGTGCAGATGCGACCCTTGGACGGCTACGGCCTGCTCAAGCGCATCCGTCGCAACGAACCATCCCTGCCGGTGGTGATGATGACCGCGCATGCCACCATCGATCGCGCCGTACGCGCGATGCGCGAAGGCGCGGACGATTACCTGGTCAAGCCGTTCGATGCCGCGCGTCTGCTCGAAGTGACGCGCCGATTCCTGCACGCGCAAAATACCGGCGACGAGCCGTTGGTGGCAGACCCGATCAGCGTCCGGCTGCTGGAGATGGCGCGCCGCGTGGCCGCCAGCGACGCCACCGTGCTGGTATGCGGGGAAAGCGGCACCGGCAAGGAAGTAATCGCGCGCTACGTGCACCGCCATTCGCCGCGCGCCGCGGGGCCGTTCGTCGCAATCAACTGCGCGGCCATCCCCGACAGCATGCTGGAGGCCACCCTGTTTGGCCACGAGAAGGGCGCCTTCACCGGTGCCGCCAGCGCAAGGGCGGGCACCTTCGAGCGCGCCCAGGGCGGTACCCTGCTGCTGGACGAGGTTTCCGAGATGGCGCTGCCGTTGCAGGCCAAGCTGCTGCGCGTGCTGCAGGAGCGCGAGGTGGAACGCATCGGCGGCCAACGCAGCGTCGCACTGGACGTACGCGTCCTGGCCACCACCAACCGCAACCTGGCCGAGACGGTATCCAAGGGCGGCTTCCGTGAGGATCTCTACTACCGCCTCAACGTGTTCCCGCTGCACCTGCCGGCACTCCGCGAACGCAGGGGCGACATCTTGCCGCTGGCCCGGCACCTGCTTGCCGTCCATACGCACCGCATGCGGCGCGCCTTGCCGCAACTTTCCGATGCGGCAGGACAGCGCCTGCTGGCGCACGACTGGCCTGGCAACGTGCGCGAACTCGACAACCTGATGCAGCGCGCGCTGATCCTGTGCGGCGACGAGCGCATTGACGTCACCGACCTGAAATTCGAGACGACCGGCGACGGAATTCCGACGCCGGCCGCCACAACGCCGGCACAAGACCTGTCCGGCGCACTGCGCGAGAACGAGGACAGCATGATCCTGGATGCCCTGCGCGAAAACCGCGGCAGCCGCCGCGCAACCGCGGCACAGCTTGGTGTCAGCGAGCGCACGCTGCGTTACAAGCTGGCGCGTTTGCGCGACCAGGGCCGCCTCGAGGCGGCCACCGCCTGACCCCGAAACCCCTTGGCACACGCCTTGCTATTCCTGATGCGGGAAAACGTTTCACGGAGACCTCCGAAATGACGCAGATCGACATCAACAGCCTGCTGACGCAGATGCGCAGCCTGAGCGCACAACTCGAACCCAACGCAGCCGCGGCGCCGGTTGCCGGCGACACCAAGCCCCAGGACAGCTTCGGCAACCTGCTCAAGCAATCGATCGCCGATGTCTCGCAGACGCAGAACCACGCGCAGCAGATGACCACGGCCTTCGAGCGCGGGGATCCCGGCGCCGATCTTCCGCACGTGATGCTGGCGGTGCAGAAGGCCGACCTCTCGTTCCGCGCCATGACCGAGGTGCGCAACAAACTGGTGGATGCCTACCAGAACATCATGAACATGCCGCTGTAGTCCCGGCATCGCACCCGCCCGCATAACGGATCCCACCTTTCATGGCCGACTCAGGTATCGCCCCAACTGGCACCCAGGCACCCGCGCGGCGCGCCCCGGACGTTGCGCCGCGCCGCGAGTCGCTGATGCAGGTCGCGCGCTCGCCGGTCGCGCGGCAATTGTTGCTGCTGGCCGGCATCGCCGCCGCGGTGGCGCTGGGCGTGGCCATCGTGCTGTGGTCGCGTGGGCCGAACATGGGCTTGCTGTACACCGGGCTGGCACAAAAAGACGCCGCCGACATCGTGCAGGCGCTGCAGACCAACCAGGTGTCCTACAAGCTGGGCAGCAACGGCACCAGTATTTTCGTACCGGCCGGCGACGTCGATTCGCTGCGCCTGCGCCTGGCTTCGCAGGGCATGCCGCAGGGCAGCGCCAGCAGCCGCGCCATCGCCACGCCCGACTCGGCCTTCGGCATGAGCGACACGGCCGAGGCAACTCGCAACCGCCAGTTGCTCGAACAGGATCTCGAACGCACCATCGCCAGCCTGCAGTCGATCCGCAGCGCGCGCGTGCACCTGGCACTACCCAAGCCCTCGGCCTTCATCCGCGACAACGATCAACCGAGCGCATCGGTGCTGGTCGAGCTGTACCAGGGGCGCCAACTGTCGCAGTCCCAGGTGGCGGCCATCGTGCACCTGGTGGCTGCCAGCGTACCCAACCTGGCTCCCTCCCACGTTTCGGTGGTCGATCAGCAAGGCCAGCTGCTCACCGGTGGTGCCAATGGCTCCGGCGACGACATCGACAACACGCGCATGCGCCTGACCGCCCGTGTGGAAAACACCTACGCGCAACGGGTGGAAGCCATCCTTTCGCCGCTGGTCGGCGCTGGCCACGTGCACGCGGAAGTCCATGTGGACATGGATTTCAAGCACACCCGGCTGGCCAGCGAGGTCTACGGCAAGGACAAACAGGCCCTGCGCAGCGAGCAGGTCAGCAGCGAGACGCACACTGGCGAAGCCTCGACCGGCGCCATCCCCGGCGCGCTCAGCAACCAGCCTCCGGCCACGGTGCAACAGGCGACGGCCGCCAATCCAGGCTCGGCGTCCAGCGTGGCGGCTGCCAGCGGTCCCGGCACCCCGACCGATACCTCCAACCATGCGACACGCAATTACGAGGTCGACCGCACCATCAGCTACACCAACAACCCCGCCGGTGACATCAGTCGCCTGTCGGTGGCGGTGATCGTCGACAACAAGCAGGTTCCCGGCAAGGACGGAAAACTCGAAAGCGTGCCGTTGAGCAAGGCCGAACTGACCCACCTGACTGAACTGGCGCAGAGCGCGGTCGGCTTCGACGCCAAACGCGGCGACGTGGTCAGCGTGGTCAACGCGCCGTTCCTCCGCCCTTCCGAAATCGATGGCCCGCAAGCGCCTCCGTTCTGGCAGCGCCCCGGCGTGATGGATCTGATCAAGCAGGGCTTGGGCGTACTGGCGGCATTGCTGCTGGCATTCGGCCTGCTCAGGCCGATGCTGCGCGGCCTGCTGCGCGGCGAGAAGCCGCTCGCGGAAGCGCCACGCACCCTGCCCGGGCCGCAACCCCAGCAATCGTCACACGTAGGCATCAGTGAAACCGTGGCCGACCTCGAAGACGATCGCGGAGGCAAGGCGTTGCCTGGCCATGGCGCGCCCATGAACTACGAGCAAAAGGTCGGTCTGGCCCGGCGCATGGCGTCGGAGAACCCGCGCCAGGTAGCGCAGATCGTCAAGAACTGGGTAGCTGCCGATGGCCCCTGATACAACCAACATGACCGGCGCACAGCGCGCTGCCATCCTGCTGCTGTCACTGGGCGAAGAAGATGCCTCGCTGGTGCTCAAGCACCTCGACGCACGCGACGTGCAGGTGGTGGGCACCACGATGGCTGCCCTGAAGACGGTCAGCCGCGACCAGGCCAGCCAAGTGCTCGAGCGTTTCTCGCGGGAACTCGACGAGCAGACGCCGCTGGGCGTCGGTACCGACGAATACGTCCGCAAGGTGCTGATCAATGCGCTGGGCGAGAGCAAGGCCGGCAGCCTGATCGACCGCATCCTGCTTGGCCGCAGCAGCAAGGGTCTGGAATCGTTGAAGTGGATGGAAAGCCGCTCCATCGCAGAACTGGTGGGCCAGGAGCATCCGCAGATCATAGCGCTGGTGCTGGCACACCTCGAGGCCGACCAGGCCGCCGAGGTCATCGGTTACCTTCCCGAGCGGACACGCAGCGACGTAGTGATGCGCGTCGCCACGCTCGATGGTGTGCAGCCGCATGCGCTGCATGAACTCGACGAAATCATGGAACGCCAGTATTCCGGCAACACCAGCAAGCTGAAGTCGACGCGCGTGGGCGGGCTGAAAGCGGCCGCCACCATCCTCAACAACATGGAAACGAGCCGCGAGAACGAGTTGATCGGCTCGATTCGCAACATCGACAAGACACTGGGCGATCGCATCGAGGAGCTGATGTTCACTTTCGAGGACCTGGCCGCGGTCGACGATCGCAACATGCAGACCCTGCTGCGTGAGGTACCGACCCCGCGCCTGGTGGTCGCACTCAAGGGCTGCGAGGCCGGCCTGCGTGAGAAATTCTTCTCCAACATGTCGCAGCGCGCCGCCGACATGCTGCGCGACGACCTGGAAGTATCCGGGCCGGTGCGCCTGTCCGAAGTCGACGCCGCGCAGAAGGAAATCCTGGCTATCGCGCGCAAGCTCGCCGACGCCGGCACCATCGCGCTGGGCGGCAGCGAGGAAATGGTATGAGCGAGGCTCTGCGTGTAATGTCGCGCGAACAACTGCGCGACGTGCGGCGCTGGAACATGCCTACCGTGGAGCGCCCGCTATCCGTCGACAGCACGGCACGTCCAACAGTCGCGGAGCTCGAAGCCATCGGCGAGCAGGCGCGGCATGAAGGCTACGAACAGGGATTGGCCGAAGGCCGACGTGCGGCGCACGGCGAACTGCAACGGAAGTTGCAGCACCTGTGCGGGCTGTGCGACGCGCTGGCGAGACCGCTCGAAGACGTCGACACCGCAGTGGAGCGGCAACTGGCCGAATTGGCCATGCTGGTGGCGCGCCGGGTGTTGCAGGCCGAGCTTCGCCTGCAACCGGAACACCTGCTGAAAGTGGTGCGCAAGGCCATCGCCGCGCTGCCCGCGACCGCCGCCGGCATCGACATCCACGTACACCCGCAATCCGCCGCGCTGCTGCGCGAGGGATTGACCGAGTCGGAAGAGCGCGGCTGGCGGATCGTCGAGGACGCAGAGCTTGCGCCCGGCGACTGTCGCATTGCCTGCGCCGATTCCCGCGTTGACGCCAGCATCGAAACGCGCCTGACCGCGCTGGTGGACGCGGCACTCGATGACGACGTCGCCGCGTCGTCGCGCGCCGTGCCGGACGACGCATCGTGAGCGATGCTGCGCCGCAATCCTCGACGGCACGCGCCGCGGGATGGCGGACCCGACTTGCCGCGCGCGCCCGGCAGGTGGAAAGGGCGCGGCCGATCGTGGTCGAAGGCATGCTGCGCCGCGTGGTCGGGCTGACCCTGGAGGCCGTGGGTTGTGAGGCGCCCGTGGGTTCGCGCTGCCTCGTGGACAACGCCGACGGTGGCAGCATCGAAACCGAGGTAGTGGGCTTCTCCGATGGCCGCCTGTACCTGATGCCGACCGGCATCCTGCACGGCGTGTTGCCCAACGCACGTGTACGTCCGTGTCCGCACGATTCCGGCGTCCCCGCCGGCGATGCCCTGCTGGGCCGCGTCATCGACGCGACTGGCGCACCGCTGGATGGCCGCGGACCGTTGTGCGCCGAACAACACACCTCGTTGAAGCGTCCGCCGATCAATCCGATGCAGCGCCAACCAATCTCGCAGCCGCTGGACGTGGGGGTACGCGCCATCAACGCACTGCTGACGGTGGGCCGTGGCCAGCGCATGGGCCTGTTCGCGGGCTCCGGCGTCGGCAAGTCCACCCTTCTCGGCATGATGACGCGCTTCACCAACGCCGACGTGGTGGTGGTGGGCCTGATCGGCGAACGCGGCCGCGAGGTGAAGGAATTCGTCGACCAGATTCTCGGCGAGGAAGGCCGACGCCGCGCGGTGATCGTGGCCGAGCCCGCCGACGCGCCGCCGCTGTCGCGCCTGCGCGGCGCGCAGGTCGCCACCGCCATCGCCGAACACTTCCGCGACCGCGGCCTGCGCGTGTTGCTGCTGATGGATTCGCTGACCCGCTATGCGCAGGCCCAGCGCGAGATCGCGCTGGCAATCGGCGAGCCACCTGCGACAAAGGGTTATCCGCCTTCGGTGTTCGCGCTGTTGCCAGCGTTGGTCGAGCGCGCCGGCAACGACGCCGAAGGGCGCGGCTCGATTACCGCCTTCTACACCGTGCTGACCGAAGGCGACGATCATCGCCACGATCCCATCGCCGATGCCGCGCGGGCGATCCTCGACGGCCACATCGTGCTGTCGCGCGACCTCGCCGAAGCCGGGCACTACCCGGCAATCGACATCGAGGCGTCGATCAGCCGCGTGATGCCTGCGGTGGCGCCGCCGGCGCAACTGAAACTGGCGCAGCGGTTCCGCCAAGTCTATTCGGCATACAGCCAGCAACGCGACCTGATCAACGTCGGCGCTTACCAAGAGGGCAGTGACCCGCGGGTGGACGAAGCGATCGCGCTGTGGCCCGCATTGAGCGCGTTCCTGCAGCAGGAAATCATGCAGGCCGTCGACCTCGACACGGCCGGCCGCGCACTGACACGGCTGTTGGGCGACGCCGATGCCGGGACAGCCGCCGATAGCGGGGCCGTGGCGTGACCCCGCCACGCTCGCAGCGCCTGCAGCGAGTGGCGGACATCGCCGGCAAGCATGCCGACGAGGCCGCGAACGTCGTGGCGACACGACTGTACGGACTGGATGCCGCCAAGCGCCAACTCGAGGAATTGCGGCAATTTCGTCGCGATTACGCGCAGCCGCCGACCTCGCCCCACGGACCCTGTGTGTCGGTCACGGAACTGCGCAACCGCCAGCAATTCGTCGCACGCATCGACCAGGCCATCGCGCAGCAACAGCGGGAAATCGAGCAACACGCGCAGAATCTGGCCCAGGCACGCGCGGCGTGGAGGAAGTCGCGCAACCGCAGCGCGGCACTGGACACCGTCACCGAACGCTACCGCAGTCGGGAACAGGCCAGTGAGGAACGCGCCGAACAAGCGGCGATCGACGATCGCATGCAGCACTGCACGGATTCCCGGCGGTCGCGCTGACTGGTCTGGCGGAAGCACTGCGCGACGATGCGATCGCGATAACCAGGCTGGCACACAACCTGCAGTAAACGTCCTACCCACACGAAGCCCCACGCGATCGCCATGAGCAGCCTCGCCATCCCTTCGGCACCACCACAAGCCGCCCCGAGCACCGACACCGGCAGCACGCCGGCAACCGGCGACAAACCATTCGACCAAACCTTGCGGCAATCGCAGCCCGCGCCCAAAACACGCGGCGACGGGCACAAGGCCGATGATGACGCCGACGCGCCGGCACACGAAAGCCGCAAGGCAACTGCCAGCACGCAGGGCGACGAGCATTCCGGGAACGACACGAATCCCGTGCCCGGAATGGCCCCGGTGATGGTGATTGCACCGGCACCGATGCGGCAATCGATTGCCGGCAGCGGCGAAGCGTTGCCGGCAAACGGCGGCAAATCCGCGCGGGGGGCGATGCCTGCCACAACCGCGGCAAACATCGCCACCGCCACGCCCGGTCTGGCCCCGCTCGCGAGCGGCACCACGCCCACGGTCGGCACCCCGCAATCGACTTCATCCGCCGCGACGTCACCCGATGCAAACCTGCCGGCCGCCATGCGGAAGCTGGCGGGTGACGCCGGCTCGCAGGTCGCCGCCGACGGCAAGGATGGATCGGTCGCCTCGCACGCCGCACCCGACAATCTGCTCGCGCACCTGGTCCAGCTCACCGGCGCCCATGCCGGAACCGCGCCATCCCAGCCGCCGCCAGCCCAACTGATCATGCAGGCCATGCCGAGCCAGCCGCAATTCGCGCAGGAAACGGTGCAACACGTCGCGTGGCTGGCCGGGCAGGACATCCAGCGGGCGGAAATCCAGCTCAACCCGCGCAAGCTTGGACCCATCCAGGTCGAGATCACCACCCACCACGACCGCGTCGATGTCAGCTTCGCCGTGCAACATCCGCAGACGGTGCACGCCCTGCAACAAACCCTGCCACAACTGCACGACATGCTGGCGCAGCAAGGGCTCAATCTCGGACATGCTTCAGTCGGCCAGCAATCGCATGGCCAGCCGCATGCGACCCCCGCGTACCGCGCAGACGGCGACTCCGCCAGCGTCGAACCCGACAGCCAATCCACGTTGCATCGAGTACGCATCGCCACGCCGGGCCGCGTGGACGACTTCGCCTGAGTCGATCCGATCGCAATTTGCGCCAATCACCGGTGCGCGCGAGGCGCGCTTGCGTCGCCGTGCCTGCGTGACCGGTGTCGACGATTCACCACGACACGCAAAAGCGACCGCGCCAACAGTTCGACGCCGCACGCAATCGATGCGATGCAGACGCGTCAAGATCTCGCCACGCGCCCACAAACCCTCGAAAACAATCCGACAAACCAATAACTTGCAACACACTTTCGCGATGGCATGGCGTTTGCATTTCAGGGTTCCGAACCCTCTTTTGCACGCGAGACGCCCATGCCCACCGAAACCCCATCTGCCGAGACCCCAGCGCCCAGGAAGAGCAGGAAACTTCTCTGGTTGGTCATCCTCGTCGTGGTCGTGGTACTGACCGGCGTCGGCGGTTTTCTGTTCGTAGGCCACGGCAAGCGTCCGGCCAAGCCGGAACTGAGCAAGACCGCCGAGTACTACACGCTCGATCCGTCCATCGTGGTCAACTTCACCGACGCTCGCGCGATCCGGTTCCTGCAAGTCGGCGTCAGCCTGATGTCGCACGACCCGGCCGCAATCAAGGCCGCGCAGGCCGCCGACCCTGCCATCCGCAACACGCTGCTGCTGCTGTTCAGCAGCCAGAAGTACGACGTGTTGGCGACCGCCGACGGCAAGCGAAAATTGCAGCAAGAGGCACTGGCGAAGGTGCAGGACGTGGTCCAGCAATCGCTGGGCCGGCCCGGCATCGAAGCCGTGTACTTCACCAGCTTCGTAATGCAGTGACGGCCCCGCCCATGAGCGACATCCTGAGCCAGGACGAAATCGACGCGCTGCTGGACGGCGTCGACAAAGGCAACGTCGAGACCGAAACCGACACCCCGCCGGCCGGTACCGCGAACACCTACGACTTCACGCAGCAGGACCGCATCGTACGCGGGCGCCTGCCGACGCTGGAAATGATCAACGAGCGCTTCGCGCGATTTTTTCGCACCGGTCTTTTCAACGTGCTGCGCAAGACCTGCGAGGTCTCGGTCGAAGGCGTAAGCATGGTGAAATTTTCCGAATACGTGCATTCGCTGGCGGTGCCCAGCAATCTCAACCTCACGCGCGCACACCCGTTGCGCGGCACCGCGCTGACCGTGTTCGAACCCAACCTGGTGTTCAGCGTCATCGACAACTTCTTCGGCGGTGACGGACGCTACCACGCGCGCATCGAAGGCCGCGACTTCACGCCCACCGAAAACCGGGTGATCCAGATCGTGCTGGCCGAGGCTTTCGCAGCAATGGTTGAAGCCTGGACGCCGGTGATGAAGCTGGACTTCGAGTTCGTCAATTCCGAGATCAACCCCCAGTTCGCCAACATCGTCAGCCCCACCGAAACCGTGGTGGTATCGCGCTTCCGCGTGGACATGGATGGCGGCGGTGGCCAGGTACACCTGACCATGCCGTACGCCATGATCGAGCCGATCCGCGAACTGCTGGATGCTGGCGTACAGAGTGATCGCGTCGAACGCGACGAGCGCTGGATGCAGAGCCTGCACGAAGAGGTCCTGGACGCCAAGGTCGAGATCAGCGCACTGCTTGGCGAGGCAAGCCTGAGCATACGCGACTTCATGGCGCTGCGTCCCGGCGACGTCATCACCCTTCCCCATCCCGATCGCGTCACGGTTTTCGCCGAGGACGTGCCGGTGTTCCGCGGCCGCTTCGGCGTGCACGGCGGCAACAAGGCAATCGGATTCGAGGGGCTGTTGCACCGCGCCGAGCCAGCGCTCGGCATCCCGGACCAACACCCAAACAAGCAATCCAAGCAAGAGGCAGACAAGGCATGAACGCAAACGCAGCCAGCGTCGACGACGCCGCGACCGCGGAAAAATTGCAACCCGATACGCTCCAGGCAGCCGGCGGCGGCAATGCCGAAGTGAACATGGACGTGATCCTGGACGTACCGGTGACCATGGCCATGGAGGTAGGTCGCACCCGCATCAGCATCCGCAACCTGTTGCAGTTGAACCAGGGCTCCGTGGTCGAACTGGATCGTGCGGCGGGCGAACCGCTGGACGTGTTCGTCAACGGCACCCTGGTGGCACACGGCGAGGTGGTCGTGATCAACGAGAAATTCGGCATCCGGCTGACGGACGTGATCAGCCCGGCCGAACGTGTGCGCAAGCTGAAATGAGCGCCTTGCTGCACGACATCGCGCCGGTCGTCGCCAGTGCAACGCCGACCGCAGCGACGCTGGGTGGCGCAGGCGAATTCCTGCGCGTCGTGCTGAGCCTCGTCGCCGTCGTGGTGATGATCCTGGCAGTCGGCTGGCTGACACGTCGCATGCAGGCGCGCGTGCGTCCCGGCGGACAGCGTGTGCGCTGCCTGGAATCGCTGGCGGTGGGCGTCAAGGAACGCGTGCTGTTGCTGGAAGTCGGCGACCGCCAGTTGCTGGTGGGCGCCTCGCCGGCGGGCCTGCGCACGCTGCTGGTATTGGATGAAGCCCTGCCGGCACCGAAACCGCCACGGCAAACGCCCGGCGCACCGCGCAGTTTCCGCGAAGTACTGGAGCGTTGGAGAAATCCGCGATGAAGCGCGCATGTCTCCTGGCGCTGCCGCTGCTGCTGCTGACGCTGCTGCCGATCCTCGCACACGCCGCGCCGCCCGCCCCCGGCCTGCCAGCGCTGACGGTGCACACCGCGAACGACGGCGGCCAGACCTGGAGCCTGTCGATCCAGCTGCTGGCGCTGATGACCGCGCTGACGCTGTTGCCGGCGATCCTGCTGATGATGACCTCGTTCACGCGCATCATCATCGTGCTGGGGTTCCTGCGCCAGGCGCTGGGCACCCAATCCTCGCCGCCCAACCAGGTGTTGATGGGCCTTGCGCTGTTCCTGACCCTGTTCGTGATGTCGCCGGTGTTGCACCGCGCCTACGACCAGGGCCTGCAGCCATACATGGACGGCCAGCTCAGCGCCACGCAGGCGTTGCCGAAGGTGGCGGCGCCATTCGAAACCTTCATGCTCGATCAGACCCGCGACGCCGACCTGCAAATGTTCACGCACCTGGCCGGTCACGCGCCTTATGCCTCGCGCGCCGACGTGCCGTTCCGCATCGCGGTGCCGGCGTTCGTCACCAGCGAATTGAAGACCGCGTTCCAGATGGGTTTCCTGCTGTTCGTGCCATTCCTGATCATCGATCTGGTGGTAGCCAGCGTGCTGATGTCAATGGGCATGATGATGGTGTCGCCCATGATCATCTCGCTGCCGTTCAAGATCATGCTGTTCGTGCTGGTGGATGGCTGGACACTGCTGCTGGGAACGCTGGCGGGGAGCTTCGTCACATGAGCATGACGAGGACGGGGGCCCACCGATGACGCCCGAATCGATCATCCATTTCGGCCAGCACGCTCTGTACGTGGCGATGCTGGTGGGCGCCCCGTTGCTGCTGACCGCGCTGGTGGTGGG
This sequence comes from Oleiagrimonas sp., assembly GCA_035690885.1. Taxonomy (GTDB): domain Bacteria; phylum Pseudomonadota; class Gammaproteobacteria; order Xanthomonadales; family Rhodanobacteraceae; genus Oleiagrimonas. The sequence continues at coordinate 20,406 of DASSKC010000030.1, forward strand.
CCTGGTGGTGGGTATGTTCCAGGCTGCCACGCAGATCAACGAGATGACGCTGTCGTTCATCCCCAAGCTGCTGGCGATGGCGCTGGTACTGGTGATCGCCGGCCCGTGGATGCTGCATACGCTGGTGTCGTTCACACGCGAGTTGATCACCAATCTGCCGGCGATGGTGCGATGAACTTCGACCTGGCCCAATTGCAATTGCTGATCGCCGCGCTGCTGTGGCCGCTGGCGCGGGTCAGCGGCTTGATGTTGACCGCTCCGGTGCTGGGCGCGCGCACGATCCCGGTGCGCGTACGCGCCGGTCTTGCGTTGGTGCTGGCACTGGTCCTGATGCCGCTGGCGCCTTTGCCGGGCAAGGTCGATCCGCTGAGCGTGGCCGCTCTGGTCACCGTGATGCAGCAACTGGTCGTGGGCGCCGCGATCGGTTTCGCGCTGAAACTGGCGTTCGAGGCGTTGTCGATGGGCGGCGAACTGGTGGCCTCGACCATGGGGCTGGGATTCGCGCAGGTGGTGGACCCGCAACAGGGCCACAGCGCGCCGACGCTGGGCCAGTTCTACCTGTTGCTGGCCACGTTGATTTTCCTTGCCATGAACGGTCACCTGCAGTTGATCGCGCTGTTGGCGACCGGCATGCACGGTGCCTCGTGGCAGGCGGCGATGCCGAGTGGCGATACGCTGTGGAGCCTTCTTGCATTTGCCTCGCACCTGTTCGCGGGAGCGGTGCTGGTGGCGCTGCCGGCGAAGGCTTCACTGCTGGTCGTCAACCTCGGTTTCGGTGCGATCAGCCGTGCTGCGCCGTCGATGAACCTGTTTTCGATCGGATTCCCGATCTCGATCTGCCTCGGCTTCGTCGCGGTGTGGCTGGGCCTGCGCGCCCTGCCCGGCGCGTTCGATGCGCTGCAGCGCGCCGCGTTCGAGCTGGCACGCGCGATTTCCGGAGCCTGAGCCATGGCCGAGCACGACGACGACCAGGAACGCACCGAACGAGCTACCGAGAAGCGCCTGCGCGACGCACGCGAAAAGGGCGACGTCCCGCGTTCGCGCGATCTCTCGGCGGCGCTGATCGCACTGGCCAGCGTCGGCACCTTGCTGGTGATGCGTCCGTGGTTGGGCGAACACCTGCGCAACCTCATGCGCATCGGCCTCGCCTACGGCCCAGCGCAGGCCACCAACAGTGCGGCAATGGGCGCTGCGGCCACGGCCGCCGGCGCCGAGGCTTTGAAGTTGCTGGCGCCGCTGTTCGGCGTCGCGTTGCTGGCGACGCTGCTTGCGCCGGCGCTGGCCGGCGGCTTCGCGTTCAGCACCGAAGCGCTCGTGCCGAAACCGGAACGCCTGAATCCGATCGAGGGCCTCAAGCGGCTGATTTCGCTGCGCGGTCTCGTCGAACTCGGCAAATCGATACTCAAGGTGGTGCTGATCGGCGGCGTGCTGACGCTGGTGCTGTGGCAGTCGCGCGTCGAATTGCTGGATACGGGGCGCGGCAACGTGCACGCCGGCATCGATACCGCGCTGGACGTGATCGGCCGCGCGACGTTGCTGTTCTGCGGTGCGCTGGCAGTGGTGGGGCTTGCCGACATGCTGTGGCAACGCTTCGACTACGCCCGGCGCATGCGCATGACGCGCCAGGAACAACGCGACGAGCACAAGGAGACGGAGGGCAGCCCGGAAACCAGGAGTCGCGTGCGCAACGTGCAGCAGCAGATGGCGCAGCGGCGCATGATGGAAGCGGTGCCGAAAGCCGACGTGGTGGTGCTGAACCCCACCCATTTTGCGGTGGCCCTGAAATATGACGATGGCATGCGCGCACCGCGGGTGGTCGCCAAGGGGCTGGACCTCGTGGCCGCACGCATCCGCGGCGTCGCCGGGCAACACGAGGTGCCGCTGGTTTCGGCGCCAGCGCTGGCGCGCGCGCTCTACCACACCACGCGCATCGGCCAGGAGGTGCCGGCCGCGCTGTACGTCGCCGTCGCGCAGATCCTGGCCTATGTCTTCCGCGTGCGCGACGCGGCCGCGCAAGCGGGCGACGCGCCGCCACCGCCCAACCCGGACATCGACCCGCAGCTGCTCGGTCCGTACCAGCTGCCCGACAGGGGCCAATGAAGATGGCCGCGCCGGCACTCGTCCAACAATTCGGCCGCATCGGCAGGCGCGGGATCGGCGCGCCCATCGTGATGCTGGTGCTGCTGGCAATGGTGGTGTTGCCGCTGCCGCCTTTCATGCTGGACGTGCTGTTCAGCTTCAACATCGCGCTGTCGCTGGTGATCGTGCTGGCGGTGGTGTACGTGATGCGGCCACTGGAATTCGCCGCATTCCCCACCGTCGTACTGGGCGCGACGCTGCTGCGCCTGGCGTTGAACATCGCCTCGACACGCGTGGTGTTGTTGCATGGTCATGCCGGTCCCGGCGCCGCCGGCAAGGTGATCGAAGCCTTCGGCGAGTTCGTGATCGGAGGCAACTTCGCCGTCGGCCTGGTGGTGTTCGCGATCCTCACGATCATCAACTTCGTGGTGATCACCAAGGGCGCCACACGCGTGTCGGAAGTGACCGCGCGTTTCACCCTGGACTCGATGCCGGGCAAGCAGATGGCGATCGACGCCGACCTCAACGCCGGATTGCTGACGCAGGAACAAGCGCGCGAGCGTCGCCAGGAAGTGCGTGAGGAAGCGGACTTCTACGGGTCCATGGACGGCGCCTCCAAATTCGTGCGCGGGGACGCCACGGCCGGCATCCTGATCCTGCTGATCAACATTGTCGGCGGCTTCATGGTGGGCGTGCTGCAGCACGGCCTGTCCATCAGCGAGGCCGCGCATACCTATACGTTGCTGACCATCGGCGACGGCCTGGTGGCGCAGATCCCGGCGCTGCTGCTGTCGGTCGCCACCGCGGTGATCGTGACCCGCGTCTCGCGTTCGCAGGACATGAGCAAGCAGGTGCTGGCGCAGGTGTTCGGACAGCCGCGCGCGCTGGCGGTCACGGCTGTCGTGCTGGGCGTGATGGGCCTGATTCCGGGCATGCCCAACGTCGCGTTTCTTCTGCTCGGGGGCCTGTGCGGCGGCGGCGCCTGGATGCTGGACCGTCGCCGGCGCGACGCCGAGAAGGCCGCACGGGAGCGCGCCAGCGCCGCGGCCGACGCCGAGCCCGTACCTGCCGCCGAACGAATTGAACTGAGCTGGGACGATGTCACCGCCGTCGACACCATCGGCCTGGAAGTCGGTTACCGCCTGATTCCGCTGGTGGATCGCAACCAGGGTGGCGAATTGCTGGGTCGCATCAAGTCCGTGCGCCGCAAGCTGTCGCAGGACCTGGGCTTCCTGGTGCCACCCGTACACATCCGCGACAACCTCGATCTCGGCGCCAGCCATTACCGCATCAGTCTTCTCGGCGTGCCGGTGGGCGAAGCCGAAGTCCACCACGAGCGGTTGCTGGCCATCAATCCCGGCCGCGTGCACGGCCATGTAGACGGCATCGCAACGCGCGACCCGGCATTCGGCCTCGAGGCGGTGTGGATCGAACCCGGTTTGCGCGAGCACGCGCAAACGCTGGACTACACCGTGGTCGATGCAGCCACCGTGATCGCCACCCACCTTTCGCAGATCCTGCAGACACACGCGCACGAACTGCTCGGCCACCAGGAAGTCCAGCAATTGCTGGACCGGCTCTCCGCCGAAGCGCCCAAACTCGTCGAAGACCTCGTACCCAAGCGCCTTGCACTCGGCGTGGTGGTGAAGGTGCTGCAAAACCTGCTGGCCGAGCACGTTCCCATCCGCAACATGCGGGGGATCGTCGAATCGTTGGCGGAACACGCATCGCAGAGTCAGGAATCCGGCGCGCTCACGGCGATGGTGCGCATTGCGCTCGGCCGACAGATCGTGCAGGAAATCAGTGGTTTGGGAAGCGAAATTCCGGTCATTACCCTGGCGCCGGAGTTGGAACAAATATTGCTCCAGTCACTCCAGGGCAGTGGTCCTGCCGGCGCCTCGGTGGAACCGGGGCTGGCAGAGCGGCTGCAGCAGAACGTCGCCGACGCCGCGCAACGCCAGGAAATGGCCGGCGAGCCGGCGGTACTGCTGGTGGCGCCGCAGCTGCGGTCATGGCTGGCGCGCTTCACGCGCCACGCCGCACCGGCACTGCACGTGCTGGCCTACAACGAGGTGCCGGACAACCGTCGCGTGCGGCTTGTTTCGGCGCTGGGGCGATGAATCCCGTAACTCGGGAAAGCGGTAGCCACAAGAAGCACTGGATTCCAGACATGCACATCTCACGACACATCAAGACATACGTTGCAGGTAGGGACAAGGATCATCACCCATGAAGATCAAGCGATTTGTGGCCGCAGGCATGCGCCAGGCGATGCAACAGGTTCGTGACGAACAGGGACCGGACGCGGTGATCCTGTCCACGCGCCGACTCGACGAGGGCATCGAGATCATCGCCGCCATCGATTACGACGAAGCCCTGGTACGCGAGGCAGCGGTGCATGCGATGCCCGGCACCACGGCGTCGGCGCCATCCGCCGGCGAAGCCGCGGCACGCCCCGCGCGTACCAACAAACCCGACCTCCAGGATCTGTTGGCGCAGCTGACGCGCCCCGTCGCGGGCGCCCCGGAATCGTCGCCGCTCATCAGCGACATGCGCCAGGAACTGGGCAGTCTGCGTGAAATGCTGGAGACACAACTGGCCAGCCTGGCGTGGAACGACATGGACCGGCGCCACCCGATGCATGCCAGCGTCCTGCGCCAGCTCACCCGCATGGACATCGACCCCGACATCGCACGCGCCGTGGCCGACGACCTACCGTCGGAGTTGAGCAGCGAGCAGGCGCGTTACCTGCCCCTGGGCCTGATTTCGCAGCGCGTGGCCAGCGGCGGCCGTCAGCTGTCCAACCTCGAGGGCGTCACGGCCATGGTCGGCCCGACCGGCGTCGGCAAGACCACTACCGTGGCCAAGCTCGCCGCGCACGCGGTGTTGCACTACGGCGTCGACCAGGTCGCGCTCGTCAGCACCGATCACTACCGCATCGGCGGCGGCGCGCAACTCGGCCAGTACGCGCGCCTGTTGGGAGTGCCGGTGTACGAGGTGCACGAAGCCAGCGAACTGTGTTCGCTGCTCGTCCGACTCCGCGATCGCCGCGCAATTCTGGTCGACAGTGCCGGCATGGGTGCACACGATCCACAACTGGTGGGTCAACTGGACATCCTGCGCGCGGCGCAACCATGCATGTGCGCCACGCTGGTGCTGGCTGCGAATGCCCAGGCGCAGGCCATGGACGATGCCGCGCGCGCGTACCTGCCGCTGCGACCGCGCGGCTGCGTTCTCACCAAGCTGGACGAAGCCCCGCGGCTCGGTGGTGCACTGTCCGTGCTGCTCCGCTACCGCTTGGCACTGGACTTCACCACCGACGGCCAGCGCGTGCCGGAAGACATCGCCGCCGCCGATGTCCGCCGGCTGGTGTGTCGCGCCGCCGCCCGCAGTAATCCTGCCGGGCCGCCCAGCCCCGACGTGGTCATGGCCGAGCGTTTTGGACGCGCGGCCTACGCCACGGCGTGAGCGCAGGGAATCATCAACCATGAATCAGGCAGAAGGTCTGGACCGCATCATGCAGACGCTCAAGAACAATATTTTTGCCTCGCCCGCTGCGCAACCTCAGCAGCGGCCAAGGGTCATCGCCGTGACCGGCGGCAAGGGCGGTGTCGGCAAATCGTGCGTTGCCGTCAACCTCGGGTTGGCGCTGGCCATGGCCGGGCGCGACACGCTGCTGCTGGACGCCGACCTGGGGCTGGCCAACGTGGACGTGTTGCTTGGCCTGCAGCCCAAATGCAACATCGCCAAACTGCTGGCCGGCGAATGCGGCCTCGGCGACCTGGTGCTGCCGGCAGCACACGGGCTGAAGGTGGTGCCGGCCACCTCCGGGAAGCAACGCATGGTGGGGATGTCGCGCGCCGAGTATGCGGCGGTGATTCGTGCCTTCGACGATTATCCACAGCCGCCCGAATTCCTGATCGTCGACACCGCCGCCGGCATCTCCGAAAGCGTCTCGATGTTCAGCGTCGCCGCCGATGACGTCCTGCTGGTGGCCTGCGACGAGCCTGCCTCGCTGACCGACGCCTACGCCCTGATCAAGGTGCTCGCACGCGAACATGGCGTGCGCCGTTTCAAGGTCGTGGCAAACATGGTGCACAACGCCAGCCACGGACGCCAATTGTTCGAGAAGCTCGAGCGCGTCACCACGCGTTTCCTCGATGTCAACCTGCAGTTGTGCGGGGCGATCCCGCACGACGAGTACCTGCGTCGCGCGGTGCGTCGCCAGATGGGCGTCGTCGACGCCTGGCCGGGCAGCCCGTCCGCCCTGGCGTTCAAGAAACTGGCGATGGCTGCCGATAACTGGGAGAACTCGCCCGAAGCGCACGGCCGGATCGGATTCTTCGCAGAACACCGCATGGGCCGGGGAGCACAAGCGGCATGAACGCGAGCGCCGAATACCTGCAAGTCCAGCGCATACCGGACGAGGAACTGGTGCGGGCACACACGCCGCTGGTGCGTCGCATCGCCTATCACCTGATGGCGCGGCTGCCGCCCAGTGTCGATGTGCAGGACCTCATCCAGTCGGGAATGATCGGCCTGCTGGAAGCGGCAAGGAACTACACGCCGGCGCGCGAGGCAAGTTTCGAGACGTTTGCCGGCATCCGCATCCGCGGCGCGATGCTGGACGAATTGCGCCGCAGCGACTGGACGCCCCGCTCGGTGCATCGCAAGGTCCGCGAAGTGGCCGAGGCGATGCGCCAGGTCGAGCACGAGACCGGCAGCGATGCCGACGGCGCCGAGATCATGCGGCGGCTGGGTATCGACAGCAACGAATACAACCAAATCCTGGCCGACGCCGCGAGTTCGCGGATCCTCAGCCTCTCGAGCCCGGAGACCGGGGATGTTGCGATGGAAGTCGCCGACACCGCCAGCCCCGGCCCATCCGACGGTCTGGAGGACGACGGTTTGCGCGAGGCGCTGGCCGAAGCCATCACGCGGCTTCCGGAACGCGAAAAACTGGTGATGTCGCTGTACTACGACGAGGAACTCAATCTCAAGGAGATCGGTGCAGTGCTCGGCGTCAGCGAATCCCGCGTCTGCCAGATCCACGGACAGGCCGTGGTCCGGCTGCGCGCACACATGAACGACTGGCGGGACAACGCCTGAAGAATATCGGGGAAAGCGAGTGGACAAGAACATGAAGATCCTGGTGGTGGACGATTTTTCCACCATGCGACGAATCATCCGCAACCTGCTGGGTGAGTTGGGCTTCAGCGGTGCCAACATCCAGGAGGCCGGCGACGGCAACAGCGCGCTGGCCGTGCTGCGCGCCAGCAGCATCGACTTCGTCGTCACCGACTGGAACATGCCCGAGATGACCGGCATCGATCTTTTGCGGGCGATCCGCGCCGATCCGGCGCTGAAACCGTTGCCGGTACTGATGGTCACCGCCGAGAACAGCCGCGAACAGATCATCGCGGCGGCGCAGGCCGGCGTGAACGGTTACATCGTCAAGCCGTTCACTGCCGTCACCCTCAAGGAAAAGATCGAACGCATCTTCGAGCGTCTGGTCGCTGCCGGCTGACAACGACATGTCCGTACCCAACACCGACCTGAACCCCCGCGCGTTGCCGCCCGAGCTCCGCGCGCTGCTCGAGACCCGTGACTCGGATGCCTTCGAGGCATCGCTGGACGCCCTGTTCGCGCGGCGCCAGAGTGACCTGTTCCGCGCACTCGGGCACCTCACGCGCGACCTGCACAAGTCGATCGTGCATCTCACCCAGGAATCGGGGCAGCCGCCTGCCGGTGCGCCTTTTGCACGGCAGAGCCTGCAGGAGGCACTGGCAATGAGCGCCGGCGCAGCGCACGAAACGCTGGCCATGGCCGAGCGACTGCGCCCGCGGGCCTCGCGCCTGGGCGAGCAGGCCCGCGCGATTGCCGCGGCCGCCGCACTCGACCCATCTGGAGCTTTGCAACTGGCGCGCGACACCGAGCAGTTCGCGGGCGCCTGCCTGGATGACTTCACGCGTCTGGTGGAGCAGCAGTCCTGGCAGGACCTGTCCGGCCAGCGGCTGCAGCGGGTGTCGGCGTTCATCGACACGGTCGAACACGCGCTGCTGGAACTGGTGCGTCTGACCGGAACCATCAGCGGTGCGACGTCCGGCGGCGAACCCCGGGTGCAAGCGGTGTCGACCCAGGACGAGGTCGACCGCCTGCTTTCCGACTTCGGGTTCTGAACGCGAACATGGCCACGGCAACGGACAACGAGGTGCTGGAGGCGTTCCTGGTCGAGGCCGGGGAACTGCTCGACGCGCTCGGAGATCAGTTGGTCGGGCTCGAAACGCAATCGCGCGACGGCGAATTGCTGAATTCGGTGTTCCGCACCTTCCATACCCTGAAAGGCGGTGCCGGTTTTCTGGCGATCCGGCCGATGGTGGAACTGTGTCACCACGCCGAGGAATTGCTCAACGACGCGCGCAACCAGCGGTTCGTGCTGCAACCCCCGCACATCGACCTCCTGCTGCAGGGACTGGACGTACTGCAGGGGATGATGGAGGCACTGCGCAACGGTGGCGACATTCCGGTCGCATCGACCGAACTGATGCGGCAGTTGCAAGCGCAGCCTGCGGCCGATGCCGCGCCATCCGTCGCGCCCACCCCCGCGCTGCCCCGATCGGAACAGCCGCCGGACGCAGTCGAAGCGGCCTTCCTCGCCATGCTCGATGAAGCGGCAACGGCAGACGGCAGCGCCGCGGCGGACGACGGCCCCGGTTCCGTCGGCGACGGCGTCTCCGACGAGGAATTCGAACATTTGCTGGACGAACTGCACGGCGACGGCCGCGCGCCCGGCGCACAGGCCACCGCCGCCCCGGACAGCATCGACGACAGCGAATTCGAGGCACTGCTGGACACCATTTATGGCAAGGGCGGTGCTCCCGGCAAGAGCATCGACCACGCCGCGCACGCCGTGGCCACACCTGCGCAAGCGGCCGGCGCCGCGCCGACGAACGCCGGCGCAACGGCGCGCACGCCGCCCGGCGAGGCGGTCGCGACCCACAAGCACCGCGCCGATACCACGGTACGCGTGGACACCGACCGCATCGACGCCTTGGTCAATGCCGTCGGCGAACTGGTGCTGGTGCGCAACCGCCTGACCAACCTCACCGCACACGGCGCCGATGGCGAGATGGAGCGGGCCGTCAACAATCTCGACCGTGTCGCCGGCGATCTGCAGGTGGCTGCCTTGCGCATGCGCATGCAGCCCATCGGGCGGCTGTTCCAGCGCTTTCCGCGCATCGTGCGCGATCTGGCGCGCAAGCTCGACAAGCAGGTGGCACTGGAGCAACACGGCGAAGACACCAACCTGGACCGTACCCTGGTCGAGTCGCTGGCCGACCCGCTGATCCACCTGTTGCGCAACGCCATCGATCATGGACTCGAAGATCCCGACACCCGCGAGCAGGCCGGCAAACCGCGCCAGGGCACGGTGACCCTCGGCGCCTGCCAGGAGGGCGAACGCATCCTGATCAGCATCGGCGACGACGGTCGCGGCATGGATCCGGACGTGCTGCGCCGCAAAGCCGTCGAAAAAGGACTGATCAACGCCGAGCAGGCGCGCATGCTGGAGCCGGCCGAATGTCACGCCCTGATCTTTCGGCCCGGCTTCAGCACCCGCAGCGAGATCTCGGACATCTCCGGCCGCGGCGTCGGCATGGACGTGGTCAAGACCAACGTCGCCTCGCTCGGCGGCACCATCGATATCGAATCGACGCCGGGCACGGGAACCACCATCCGCATCGCGATCCCGCTCACGCTGGCGATCATGCGCGTGTTGATGGTGCGAATCGGCGAGCGCCCGCTGGCGCTGCCTCTGGCCAATGTGATCGAAGTGTTCGAACTGGACAAGTCGCTGATGCGCTCGCTGGATGGGCGCGTGGTGGTGGCGCACCGCAACCGACCGCTGCCACTCCGCGACCTGGCCGCCTGGGGAGGGGCCGGCGTGCCGTCCAGCGTGGACGCACGCATGCACGTGGTGGTGGTGCGCGTGGGCCATCAGCAATTGGGTTTGCTGGCGAGCGAGTTGTTCGGTCGCGAGGAAGTCATGGTCAAGCCGCTTGGCTCGCACTTGAAGCATTTGCCCGGCATTGCCGGCGCCACGATCACCGGCAATGGCCGCATCGCACTGGTGCTCGACTTGGTGGCGCTGGCCGAATCTCCCCTCTCTCCACCCTTGCGTATGACGGCCTGACCCATGGATCTCCTGAGCCTAATCGGAATCGTTCTCGCTTTTCTGGTACTGATCGCCGGCACCATCCTCCACGGCAGCGCCATCGCGACGTTGTGGAACCTGGAGGCATTCGTCATCGTCTTCGGGGGCACCACTGCCGCGGTGTTGCTGCACACGCCGATCCCCGTGGTCAAGCGCGCGCTTGCGATGGTGCGCATGGTGCTGACGCCGCCGCGACTGCGTGCGTCCGACCTGGTCAGCCGCATCGTCGGGTGGAGCGAGATCTCGCGCCGCCAGGGCCTGCTCGGACTGGAACCCAACATCGATTCCGAGTCCGACCCGCTGATGAAAAAGGGACTGCAATTGCTGGTCGACGGCACCGAACCGGAGGTGATCCGGAGTGTGCTGGAAGTCGAAATCAGCACCCGCGAACACGCCGACATGGATGCGGCAAAGATGTTCGAAAACGCCGGCGTCTATTCACCCACCATGGGCATCCTCGGCGCGGTCATGGGTCTGATCGCCGTGATGCAAGCCCTTGCGGACCCCAGCAAGCTTGGCCACGGCATCGCCGCCGCGTTCGTGGCCACCATCTACGGCATCAGTCTGGCGTACCTGTTCATGCTGCCGATGTCGAACAAGCTCAAGAGCATCACGCGCAGCCGCACCCAGCTCCACGAGCTGCTGGTCGAGGGCCTGATCTCGATTGCACAGGGCGACAACCCGCGTCACATCGAGAACAAGCTCAAGGGCTTCCTGCTGTGAGAAAACGGCACCACGAAGAACACGTCGACAGCGAAAAGTGGGCGATTCCGTACGCCGACCTGATGACGCTGTTGCTGGCTTTTTTCGTGGTGATGTATTCGTTGTCCTCGATCAACGAAGCCAAATTCCGGGTGCTGGCCGAATCCATCAACGAGGCATTCAACGGCACCGGCAAGGTGGTCCAGCCGATCACCCCAGCGCAACCTGCACGCCAGGTGCCGCTGCCGGACAAATACCGCGCCGCCAATGCCACGCCAATCGCACGCATCCGCGTGCCGGTGCCGCCCCGCCACCTTCCGGTACCGGGACACGAAGGCGCTGCCAGCGAGCCCAGTCCCGGCACCGACATCCAGATGGCTGGTGCCGGCTCCGCCGGTGCCGATATTCCTGCGGCCGGTCCCGGCGCCGCGTCGGACGATGCGAAGATGGCCGACCTCAAAACCATCTCCACCGAGGTGGCCAAGGCGCTCAAGCCATGGGTGGACCGCAAGCAAGTCGTCATACGCCAGACCAAGCTGTGGCTGGAAATCGAGATTCGCACCGATGTGCTGTTCCCCAGTGGCGTGGCGATGCTGACGGACCCGGCGCGCAACGTACTCGATGGCGTCGCCGGCGTGCTGGCGCGATTCTCCAATCCGATCAGGATCGAAGGCTATACCGACAACCGTCCCATCGATACCTGGAAGTTTCCCTCGAATTGGGAACTCTCGGCCGCCCGAGCTGGCAGCGTGGCGCGATTGTTCGGCGACCAGGGGGTCGATCCCAGGCGCATCGGGATCTTCGGTTGGGGCGAATACCACCCCGTGGCCAGCAACGCGACGCCCGACGGACGCAACCGCAACCGCCGCATCGCCATCGTGTTGCTGAGCGACCAGGCTGCGCAGCGGCGATACGATCACAACGACAATCGATCCGTCGCCAGCGCGCACTCACCGGCTGCACTGACGACACGGGTGTCCGGCGCCGCCAGTCGGGACTCCGCGTCGACGGCAAACGCTGCGACCGACACGGCGCCGACGACCCAGTCCGCCCCCTTGCGCAGCATGCGGTGACGACCATGCGAGTCTGGACCATTGCCAACCAGAAAGGCGGCGTAGGCAAGACCACCACGGTCGCGGCCCTCGGAGGGCTGTTCGCGGCCGCGGGCGAGCGCACGTTGCTGGTGGACATGGATCCGCACGCCTCGCTCAGCCATTACTTCCGGCTGGATGAAGGGCAACCCGGCCTGTACCAACTGTTTACCGATGACAGCGACGCCGGCCGGATCGCGCAACCCACGGCGTACCCGAATCTGTCGATCCTTGCGGCCAGCCCTGCGCTGGCCACACTGGATCGCCAGTACGGAAACCGCAACGGCATGGGACGCGTACTGCAGAAAGCCCTGGCGGCGGAAAGCGCCAATTACGATCGCATCCTGCTGGACTGCCCGCCGTTACTGGGGTTGCTGATGGTCAATGCGCTGGCCGCCTGCGAGCGCTTGTTGATCCCGACCCAGACCGAGTACCTCGCGTTGCGCGGCCTGGAACGTATGCTGCAGACACTGAAGATGGTGGCACGTTCTTCCGGCCACGACATCGACTATCACATCGTCCCCACCCTGTACGACAGCCGCACGCATGCATCACGCAGCGCAATCCGCCAGTTGCGCGAGGCACACGGCGAGCGCGTGACGCGCAACGAGATCCCGGTCGACACGCAGCTGCGGGAGGCCAGCCATGCCGGTGTCCCGCCCGCGCAATGGCACGCATCACGCCGTGGCGCGGCGTCCTACCAATTGCTGCACGACGAGCTGTGTGCCTGCGAGGCTGCGGCGGAGCTCGTGGCATGATGACCCGCGATCCAGACAATGCAGCACTGCGTGACTATCTCGACGCGCTGCTGCAGGAACCCGCACTGCAGGCCGCCGGGGCAGCGCAGCGCGATCCGCAAACGCTCTGGCAATCGTGCAGACTGGGCCACCTGCAACTGTTGTTGCCCGGCAACGCCGTGGGCACGCCCATCGACGCCAGCGACGATACGGCGTCGACTGCCAGGCACCTGGCACAGATTCGCATCGGCACCGAAGACTGGCGGGTGCTCGAATTGGCCCGTTGCATCGCCCCCAACCTCGCCGGTGCGGCGACCGACACCCTGCTCCCGGTCGCCGGCAGCCGCTGGTTGCTGGCCGTATCCGGACGACCTGTCCCGATGCACCTGCCCAACGACGCCATCGAGTGGCGCGCACAACGCAGTTCGCGACCGTGGCTGGCCGGCATGAGCCGCGATGGCCGCCACATGGCACTCGATGTAGGCGCCCTGATTGCACACGTCACCGGCAACGCCGACACCACCCAAGAGGAACCGTCACCATGAGCCCCGACACCGTCCCCAGCACGAGCACATGGTTGGGATTCGAACTGGCCGGCCAACACTATGCCGTGCCACTCGCCGATGTCCGCGAAATCATGCACCCGGAGCCGCCCGCACCGGTACCCGGTGCGCCTACCGACGTTCTGGGCATCATCAACCTGCGCGGCAGCATCGTCACGGTACTCGACGGCTGCATTCGCCTGGGACTGGCAGCGAACGGTGACGGTCCCGACCAGCGCCTGGTGATCTTCCAGGACGAACTCGAAACCGTCGGCATGCGCATCGATGCCCTGCACGACGTGCTGGAGCTGGACACGCGCGAACTGATGCCGTCACCGCCGGGACGCGTCGCGCGCGCCGACGATCCAGTACTGGGCGCGCTGTACCGCGAGGGCACCTTCATCGCATTGCTGGATACCCGCAAACTGTGCCGTCCGCGCACAACCACCATGGAAGCATCAGCATGAATATCGTGATCGTGGGATGTGTTCTGAGTTTGCTGTTGGCGCAGCTCGCGGTCTCCCTGCTCGCATGGAGGCACCTCGCGCGGCGGCTGCTTGATGTTGCCGAGGCCCAGCAGCGCGCCGCCGGTACCGAAGCGTCCACATCGGTGCTGATGAATGCCGTGACGCGCATCGAGGCGCGCCTGCAGCAAATGGGGAATGCGCACGCGGCGCCGCCTGCACCGCAACCACAACCGCAATCTGGCGATCGTGCCTACGAACTGGCACAACGCATGGCCCGCGGCGGCGCGGACGCCACCCAGATCGCCGAAGCATGCGGCATCGCGATGCACGAAGCCGAATTGCTTTGCCGCCTGCACGCCCCGACCCGATAGGCGCATCCACGCTTCCGCAACACAAACATTCTCAGGCGAAAAGGTTGAGCAGGCCAACGGTATAGACCCTCAAGTTCCGGATCCCACGGCCTGATACAGGATCAGGACTACCGGGATGTCCCATGCGCCACGCCCTGAATCTCGCTTTCGTCATCCTGCCGGCATTCGTCGCGGCGGATGCCCGCGCGGCCACGCCGACCGGCACGATCACTTTTACCGGACGGGTCACCGACTCAGACGCGCCGTTCGCGCCCGGCTCAATCGTCACCGTTCACGCAACTGTCATCGCACATTCGAAAACCTGCGTCGGGACCCGGGTCGACAGGCCGAAGCCTCGACGAGACGCGATATTGTGGCTGTGCCCTCGAAGCGCCCAAGCCGCCAATCCCCTGCTCGAAGTTGGGGCGCCGATCACTGCGCGCGCACGAATCAGCGCCGTAAAGACGACCGCGGACAGGGAACGCCCTTTTCGGATTCCTTCATCCTGCTGCGCGCGGATTGAACGGGCAATGCAGCCCGTTTCGGGAATCGGCGGTTACACTGCAGCGCGCTGCAGGAATCGGCGAGCGGTTAATGCCCTACAGCAAAGTGCGCGACAATCCGGGCAAAACCGTTGCGCGTCGGGTGCAATCGACCCAGCGCAGTTTTCCGCAATGCGTGTCTTGGTCGCACTTACCCTTCGTTCAAGGGTTTCAAATCCTCGGAATGCTGGACAAAACCGGACTCGCTCGCTTGCCGATGCGACTCCATCCATCGCCGCAGGCGCTGTCGTTCTCGTCCGCTACTCGTGCCTGTGTTGGTGATGGATGTCGGGATAATGCGGATGCGAATGCGTCAGCGGCTCGTGGGTGTGGACGTGCGTGTGCGGTTCCTTGCCATCCCACGGAAAATCGTGGGTGTGCTGGTGATGCTCGTCGTGCACGTGGCGATGGCTGTGCGTCATGGTCAGGTGCGTGTGCAGGTGCTCGTGGCGTTCGGACAGGTGTAACCACACGCCGATCGCCATCAGGCCTATCGCGAGCCACAGCAAAACGCCCGCGGATTCGTGGAAACCGAACAGCGCGATCAGCGCGCCGATGAAGGGGGCGACCGAGAAGTAGGCGCCGGTGCGCGCCGCGCCGAGGCCGCGCAGCGCCAGCACGAACAGCGCGAGGCTGATGCCGTAGCCGAGCAACCCCACCAGCATCGCCGCACCGATGATCGTTACGGCCGGTAAATGCGCGCCGAGCAGCAGCGCGAGTCCGGTATTGACCACACCGGCGGCCAAGCCCTTCAGGCCGGCCACGAACAGCGCGTCCGAGCCCGACACCTTGCGGGTCAGGTTGTTGTCGAGCGCCCAGCACAGGCAGGCGCCAGCGATCGCCAACGCACCCCAGCCGCCGGCAAGGCCGCCCGATCCCGGCCACGCCAGTAGCGCGCCGCCGGCGACGATCAGCGCCATGCCCAGCACGATGCGGCGATCCGCATTCTCGCGGAACATGATCCATGCCAGCAACGCAGTCAGCACCGCTTCGAGGTTCAACAGCAGGGAGGCCGATGCCGCCGATGTGTGCGTCAGCCCGACCAGCAACAGGATCGGCCCGAGCACGCCGCCGAAAGCAATCGCGGCCAGCAGCCATGACCAATCCCGCGCGGGAATCGCGGACGGCTGCCAGCCGCGGTCGCGCAACAGGCGCAGAATACCGAGTCCGATGCCGCTGCCCAGATACAGCAATCCCGCGAGCAGGATCGGCGGAGCATCACCCAGCAGCCACTTGGCGAATGGTGTGCTGGCGCCGAAGAGCAGCGCGGCCGCCAAGGCCATCAGGACGGCCGGCGAAATGCGTGCGACGGAGAAACGGGCGAATGGCAACATCCTGACGAGCCGGGTGGGCTGAAAAGAGTGTGCCATCGAATCGACCGCCCATGTGAACGCGGCTTTGCGAATGCGGCAGCTCCGGCCGTGCCGCGACGGTTTCCAGCCGTGTCAGACCATATACCCGATGTCCGAGGCGCTGGTGGGATACGAAAGGATTGCGTGCCTGAGATCGGTTGCCTTCAGATCGTGGCGCATGGCGATAGCGAACAGGTTGATGGTCTCGTCGGCGTGCGGGCCGACCAGATGCGCGCCCAGGATGTGGTCGCTGTCCTCTTCCACCAGGACCTTGTGACCGTAGACCGGTTCGGCCACCTGACGTGCGGTGAACCAGTCGGAAGTCTGCTGTGCATGGACCTTGAACTTCAGGTTTTTTTCGCGCGCCTGCGCTTCGGTCAGCCCAACTTTCGCGAGCGGTGGGAGGGTGAACGCCACGCTGGGAACACCGCGGTAATCCGGCTTGAGATGGTTGCCGTGCAGCAGGTTGGAAGCCACGATCTTCGCGTCGTGGCTGGCCACCGGCGTCAGCGGCGGGCCCATTTGCGCGGAATCGCCTGCGGCGTAAACCGCTGGGTTGGACGCGCTCTGCAAATATTCGTTCAGTCGCAAACGCCCGCGATCGTGTGCAATCCCACCCGCTTCGAGGTCCAGCGCTTGCAGCGCCGGCTCACGGCCCGCCGCGTGCACCACCAGTTCGGCATCGAAGGTTGACTCGCCATCACCCGTACGCGCATGCACGCGAAAGCCGCCAAGCATTCTTTCGACCGCGGTGACGGCGGTCCCCAGCCGGACCTCGATGCCAAGCGCATCGAATGCAGGCATCAACCACCCGATCAAATCGGAATCGAAGCCGGTCAACAGGCGCTCGGCGCGCTGCAGGACGGTGACCTGTGCGCCGGCACGCGCTGCGATATGCGAGAACTCCGCCGCGATGTAGCCGCCGCCGACCAGCACGATTCGACGTGGCAAGTCCGACAGCGACAGGAAGGTTTCGCTGGTGACCAGATGCTCCTCGCCGGGAATATTCATGCGCACCGGCTCCGCACCGGCGGCGAGCAGGACGTGTCCGGCTTCGATGCGCTCCCCGTTCACTTCAACGGTTGTCGGCGCGACAAAGCGGGCAACACCGTGCCGGCATTCGATGCCGTGCGCACGATAAAGCTGCTCGTGTTCGGCCGACACGCGGTCGGTGAAGCGGCGTTTGAACGCCATCAGCTCCGGCCAGTGGATCGCGATACCGCCGACCAACCCTTTGCCGCGCATGCGGCGGGCATGATCCAGCGCCGCGGTGACGCCGACCAGCACCTTTTTCGGATCGCAGCCGCGCAGCGCACAGGTGCCGCCATAAGGGCGCCAGTCGATCACCGCCACCCGCCAGTCTTCGGTCCTCGTACGCATCGCAGCCACCGTGGCGGCGGTGCCGGCGCCTATCACCACGAGATCGAAGGGTCGCTCCACGTTTTCCACCTCCGCGGTGAGCGTGGTGGAACGCACGTGACCGGGTGGTGAAAGCGGGAGCGTCGTGCGCGCTTGGTACTGCGCCGTCAGTGCTCGTGTTCCAACGCGTCGATCAGTGGGCAACGCGCTTTGTCGTGATTGCCGCGGCAGCCCGCCACCAACTCGGCCAGCACGTACTCGATCCGACGCAACTGACGGATGCGCTCTCGCAGCGTGGTGAGTTTCCTCGACCCGAGCCGTTCGGCTTCCCGGCAGTGCCGGCCATCTTCCAGCGCCAGCAGATCGCCGACTTCATCCAGGCTGAACCCCAGCGCCTGCGCATGCTTGATGAAGCGTAGCCAGCGTGCATGCGCGCCGGATTCGGACGGTTTCGCCTTCTCGGTCCTCGTTACGTATGTCGTTGATTTATATGGTGGGCCGTGAAGGGATCGAACCTTCGACCAATGGATTAAAAGTCCACTGCTCTACCGCTGAGCTAACGGCCCCGCTGTTACCAGACGTCACGTCGCGAAGCGCGATGGTCGCGGCCCTGGCTGCCCGCGGACGGGGCAAGGATGCAGGCCCTGCCGCCACGATCCGCGACGACGCGACCATCGCAAGCCGCGCATTCTAGCGCGTCACGCGCCGCGAACGTAGCGCGTCGGATCGGCGATGCCGGCCGCGGCGAATCCGCGCGCGCGCAGCACGCACGCGTCGCAGTGCCCGCAGGCGCGTCCGTCGGCGTCGGCACGGTAGCAGGAAACGGTTGCAGAAAAATCGACGCCCAGGCGTATCCCCTCGCGCACGATGTCCGCCTTCGACATTTCGATCAACGGCGCGTGTACGCGCACTCCCGCACCTTCCACGCCGGCGCGGGTCGCCAGGTTGGCGAGGCGTTCGAACGCCTCCACGAACGCGGGCCGGCAATCCGGATAGCCGGAATAGTCCACGGCGTTGACGCCACAGAACAGGTCGCCGGAGTCCAGCGTCTCGGCCCAGCCCAATGCGATCGCCAGCATGATGGTGTTGCGGGCGGGGACGTAGGTGGACGGAATGGCGTGCTCGCCATGCGCATCGGAATGTTCGGGCACCGCGATGTCGGCGGTCAGCGCCGAGCCGCCGATGCTGCGCAGGTCGACCGACACCGTCTTGTGTTCCACGGCGCCGAGCATCACCGCGACGCGCGCGGCAGCGGCGAGTTCGGATGCGTGCCGCTGACCGTAGGCCACCGACAGCGCGTGGCACGCGAAACCGGATTCCTGCGCGAGCGCCAGCGTGACCGCCGAATCCATGCCGCCCGAAACCAGCACCACGGCCTTGTGCGGTTCCGATTGCCCTGTCGTCATCGCTGCGTCATGGCGTGCCGGGTTGCGCGGGCATGGCCTGGAGCTTTTCGCGCGCACGCTGTTCCAGCGTGGTGCCGGGGTTCGCCTTGATGGCTGCCTGCAGCGTGAGCCGTGCGGCGGCGTAATCGTTCAGCGCGATCTGGCAGTCGGCGACGCGAAGTTGCGATTCGTCCGCCTTGGGACTGTCCGGATAGTTCTGGAGCAGCGTCTGGAACGCCGCCAGCGCCGGCTTGTAGTTCTGGGTGACGTAGTACGAGCCGCCGAGCCAGTAATACGCGTTGGAGACCAACGTGCTTTGCGGATAGGTGTCGATGAACGCGCGGAAGCTGCGCGCGGAATCGACGTAGTTGCCGTCGCGCAGGGCCTTGAATGCGGCGTCGTACGCGGCTTGCGCGGCAGCCTTGTCGGCGGCAGACATCGGCTTGGCCACGCTTGCGGACGCCGCCGGCGGGACCACGGCGGATGCCGATGAGCCCGGCGCCGTACTCGCCGCCACGCCAGGTTGCGAATGTTCCAGCCTGCCGATGCGCGAATCGAGATCGACGTACTGGTCCTTGCTGGTCTGCTCGAGCTGCTGCAACTGGTGTTGCAGCACTTCGATCTGTCCCTGCATCTGGCGCATCTGCCCCTGCAGGTCCTGGATCTGGTTGAGCAGCACCAGGCTGCTCGACGGCGGCGGAGGGGCCACGCCGGCGTCCTGGGCCCGCGCGCCGGGCGCACAGGTCCCTGCAACGATCATGGCCGCCGAAGCGGCCATGATCACTACGGATTTGCGCGACATGCCGCGCATGCGTGCAACGCTCGCCACACCGCTTACTCGGTGGTGTAGACGATGTTGACGCGGCGGTTCTGGTGCCAGCAGCCTTCGTTGTGCTCACGGCACACCGG
>DASSKC010000031.1:0-24186 GCA_035690885.1 Oleiagrimonas sp.
GGCCAGGAAACTGAAGGCCGCACCGCGGTTGAACACCAACGTGCGATACAGGAAACCGTCAATGACCGGGATCTGCGCGCCGTGTGCCGTATTCGTCAGCACCCAGAACTTGCTCAACTGGTCGATGAAGATGGTCAGGGCTGACAGCCACAGCCAGGACAATGCGGAGGGTTTCGGGGTTGTCATGGCCAATTTCTCACACGAACTTCATGGCAGATCGAAACGGCCCATGCAGGAGCGGCGGAAGCCGCGATTGGGCGTGCCGGGACCGTTGCTGTCTTGCGGCGTTGCCGGTCGGGCCTTCCAGCCCTCCTGCAAAGACGCATCAGGGTGGATGGATGGGTCAGAACCAACGGCGGTCCTCGCCGGCGCCTTCGACGTTGTCGACGCAGCGGCCACACAGCTCGGGATGCCCGGCATGGCTGCCGACGTCGTCACGGTAGTGCCAGCAACGGATGCACTTGCTGGCCTTGCTGGCGCGCGCGGCAACCCAGGCTTGGCCATCGTCGAGCTCGACGCGCACGGCATGGTCCGGCTTCTCGGACAGATCGTGCACGCTCAGGGTCGAAGTGATGAAGAAAAAGCGCAGCTCGCCGGCCGCATCGGCGTAGCGCTTTTGCAGCTCGGCATCCAGATACACGTCGACATCGGCCGCCAACGATGCGCCGATGGTGCCGTCCTTGCGCATGTGCTCCAGCACGCCGGAAGCGGTCTCGCGGATGGCACGCAGATCCGTCCACCAGCGGCGCTCGTCGCTGCCGCCATGCAGATCGGCCAGGCCGTCATACCAGGTGTGGAACAACACCGACTCGTCACGTTTGCCCGGCAGCGACTGCCAGGCTTCCTCGGCCGTGAACGCCAGGATCGGCGCCAGCCAACGCACCAGCGCCTCGGCGATGCGGTACATCGCGCTTTGCGCACTGCGCCGGCCACGACTGTCGGTCGGCATGGTGTACAGCCGGTCCTTGGTGATGTCCAGGTACAGCGAGCCCATCTCGTTGGTGCAGAAATTCTGCACGCGCTGCACCACTTCCGGGAAGTCGTAACGCTCGTACGCCGCGGTGACGGCTTTCTGCACGTCGGCCGCGCATTGCACGGCCCACTGGTCGAGCACCAGGCAGTCCTCGACCGGCAGCAAGTGCGTCGCCGGATCGAAACCGTCAAGGTTGCCAAGCAGGAAGCGGCAGGTATTGCGGATGCGGCGGTAATGGTCCGAGACGCGCTTGAGGATCTCGTCCGACACCGACATCTCGTGACGGTAGTCGGCGGCGGCCACCCACAGGCGCAGCACATCGGCACCGAGCGAGTCCATGACTTTTTGCGGCGCGACCACGTTGCCCTTGGACTTGGACATCTTCTTGCCCTCGGCGTCGACCGCGAAGCCGTGGGTCAACACCTGCTCGTAGGGCGCATGGCCACGCATGGCCGAGCTGGTCAGCAGCGACGACTGGAACCAGCCACGATGCTGATCGGAACCTTCCAGGTACATCACGTGGTAGTCGTCGGCATCGCCGGCTTGCAGCTCGGGGCGCGCATCGATGACGCAGGCGTGGGTGACGCCGGAGTCGAACCAGACATCCAGCACATCCGTGACTTTTTCGTAATCGGCCGCCTCGTCACCCAGCAACTCGGCCGGGTCGAAATCGTCCCAGATGTCGATGCCGCCCTGCTCCACGCGCTCGGCCACTTGTTCCAGCAACTCGACGCTGCGCGGGTGCGGCTCCTGGGTCTGCTTGTTGACGAACAACGCGATCGGCACCCCCCAGGTGCGCTGGCGGCTGATGCACCAGTCCGGCCGGCCTTCGACCATGCCGGTGATGCGTTCCTGGCCCCAGCCCGGCACCCAGCGCACATTCTTGATGGCCGACAACGCCGTCTTGCGCAGGCCGGCCTTTTCCATGCCCACGAACCACTGCGGGGTCGCGCGGAAAGCCACCGGCGTCTTGTGGCGCCAGCAATGCGGATAGCTGTGAATGATGTCGACATGGGCCAGCAAATGGCCGTTGTCACGCAGCATGTCGACGACGACCGGATTGGCCTTCCAGATGTGCTGGCCTTCGAACTGCGGCGTGCCCGGCAGGTAGATGCCGCGGCCGTCGACCGGGTTGAGCACGTTGGCCGGATACTTGTCGACGATGCCGTATTGCTTGCACACGTCGAAATCCTCGGCACCGTGGCCGGGTGCCGTATGCACCGCGCCGGTACCGTCCTCGGCGCTGACGTGACTGCCCAGGATCAGCGGCAGGCGGCGCTCGGCGTAAAACGGATGCGCCAGCTCCAGGCCTTCCAGCTGGACGCCACGCGCGCGGCCCAGCACCTCGACCCGGTCCACGCCATAGCGCGCAAGCACGCCTTCGGCCAGCGTTTCGGCCACGACCAGCAGCACGCGCTTGCCATCACGTTTCGGGCCTTCGACCAGCACGTAATCGAAGTCGGGACCAAGGCTGACCGCCAGGCTGGCCGGGATGGTCCACGGCGTGGTGGTCCAAATCGGCACGGCGACCACGGCATCGCCCGCATCCACGCCGAACACCGTCGCCAATGTCCCGGCGTCGATCGCGTCATAGGCGATGTCGATGGCCGGCGACTGCTTGTCCTGGTACTCGATCTCGGCCTCGGCCAGCGCCGAGCCGCAATCGAAGCACCAGTGCACCGGCTTGAAGCCGCGCATGACGTGGCCGTTGTCGACGATGCGCGCCAGCGCGCGCAACATGTCGGCTTCGTACTTGGGTTCCAGCGTGCGATACGGATGCTCCCAGTCGCCGAGCACGCCCAGACGCTTGAAGCCGGTGCGCTGCATGTCGACCTGCTGCAACGCATATTCACGACATTTCGCACGGAACGCGGCGGCATCGAGCTTCTGCCCGACCTTGCCGTGCTTTTTTTCCACCGCGACTTCAATCGGCAAACCATGGCAATCCCAGCCCGGCACGTATGGCGCGCGATAGCCGGCCAGCAGCTTGGACTTGACCACCATGTCCTTGAGGATCTTGTTGACCGCATGGCCGATATGGATCGCGCCGTTGGCATACGGCGGACCGTCATGCAGCACGAACATGCGTTTGCGCTCGGCCACTTTGGCCTGAATCTGCTGGTAGCGGCCCGCTTTCTCCCACGCCTCGAGCCAGCCCGGCTCGCGTTTGGGCAGGTTGCCGCGCATCGGAAAGTCCGTTTTCGGCAAATTGATGGTGTGCTTGTAGTCAGCGCTCATGAATATCCCGGGGGGGTCAAATCGCGTGCACGGAGGCCGGATGCGTGGCCAGGATCCGGCGTGCGGCGGAGGCGTCGTCATGCATCTGTGCGACCAGTGCATCGACGCCGTCGAATTTCAGCTCGTCACGCAACTTGGCGACGAAGGTGGTTTCCATGCGGCGACCATACAGATCGCCGTCAAAATCGAACAGGTGTACTTCCAGCAACGGCTCGGGCACCTCGTTGACGGTCGGGCGCACGCCCAGGCTGGCCACGCCGGGACGCGTGACCGGCTCGCCGTCGACACCGACGCGCACCGCGAACACACCATCGATCGGGCTGTTGCGGCGCCCCAGATGCACATTGGCCGTGGGATAACCCAGCTCACGCCCCAGGCGATTGCCGCGGGCCACACGTCCACTGATGGCGAACGGCCGGCCGAGCAAGGCGGCCGCGCCGGTAAAATCACCGGCAGCCAGACGTTCGCGAATCAGGGTAGACGAGACGCGCTCGCCGTCACATTTGACCGGCGGCATGGCGCGTGCCGTGAAACCGAGGTCCGCGCCCATGGATTCGAGCAGGGCGAAATCGCCGCCGCGCTTGTGGCCGAAGCGGAAATCGCCACCGACCCAGACCTCACGTGCATGCATGCGCTCGACCAGCACCTTGCGCACGAAATCCTCGCCGCTCATGGCCGTCAACGCATGATTGAAGCGCAACAACAGCAGGCGTTCGATGCCGGCGGCGTGCATGCCTTCGATCTTGTCGCGCGGCGATCCCAGCCGTGGCAGCGGACGCCGCGAAAAATACGCGCGCGGCAACGGCTCGAAGCTGATCGCCGCCGGCAGGCAGTCAAGCGCGGACGCACGCCCGCGCACCTCGGCCAGAAGGCCCTGGTGACCCAGGTGCAGCCCGTCGAATGCCCCAACCGCTACGACGCTGCCCGACGGAGCCAGGTTTGGCCCCGCGACATCGCGGAAAACCTCAATCATCGCGCCAGTATAGCGGCCATGGACATCATCGCGAATGCCTGTTGGCGATCAGACATTCGCCGGGCCGCGCAACTCGTGCAGGCGAAAACCGCCGATCAGCATCACGCCCGCGTAAGTGACAGCCCCGGCGACGACCAGCACCGCCAGGTGCCAGACGCGCGTCCACACATCCACTTGCGTCCAATGCGGCCACACCGCCATGCCAATCCCGAGCACCACGGCCATGGCCAGACACGCCGTCACCACGCGCGCCAAGTGCTTCACCCAACCCGGCTGGCGCTGATACACCCCGGCGCGATGCAGCCAGAACCACAGCAGCCCGCAGTTGATGTAGGCCGATATGGCACCTGCAATGCCCAGCGCCATGTGCAGTCCGGGCACGCGTGCGATGCCGGCCAGCCAGCTCAGCTGCTTGACCGGCTCCGGCGCCCACAACTCGAACAACAACACGATGAAGGCGACGTTGAACACCATGTTGGCCACCAGCGCCACCAGCGCCGCCTTGACCGGCGTGCGCGTGTCCTGGCGCGCGAAAAAGCCCGGCAGCAGCACCTTGACCAGCGCGTAAGCCGGCAGCCCCGACACGAAAGCCAGGATCGACAACGTGGTCATGTGCGTGTCGAACGCCGTGAATTGCCCGTGCTGGAACAGCGTCGCCACCAGCGGCGTGGCCAGGATCAGCAGCGCCACCATGGCCGGCAAGGCCACCAGAAGCGCCATGCGTAGGCCCCAGTCCAGCGCCGTGGAAAACCCTTCGCGATCGGTTCCCACATGCCGCCGTGCCAACGCCGGCAAAATCACCGTACCCAGAGCCACGCCGAACACGCCCAGCGGCAATTCCAGAAACCGCACCGATTGCGCCAGCCAGGTCTGCGAGCCGGTGATCAACAACGACGCCAGCACCGTGTCCAGCAACAGATTGATCTGCGCCACCGACGAACCCAGCAACGTCGGCCCCATCAGGCGCATGATCTTGCGCACTCCGGAGTGGCGCCAATTCCAGCGCGGCCAGAGCAACAACTTCAGCCGCCGTATCGATGGCAGCAGGAACAGCACCTGTGCGATGCCCGCCGCCAGGATGGCCCAGCCCAGCGCCATGATGGGCGTATGCAGATGCGGCGCCAGCAGCAAGGCGCCGGCAATCATGCACACATTCAGGATGACCGGCGTCAGCGCCGGCATGGCAAAGCGCTGGAAGCTGTTGAGCACACCGGCCATCAACGCCACCAGCGACACGCACCACAGGAACGGGAATGTCAGCCGCAACAGATCGGTGGTCATGGCCAGCTCTTCGGGCTGGCCGATGTAGCCGGGCGCGAACACCGTCACCACCTGCGGCGCAAAAATCAGCCCCAGCGCCACCACCACCAGCAAAACCACACCCAGTACGCCGGCCACACACGCCGCCAGCTCGCGCAACTCGGCATGGGTGCGCGTTTGCTTGTACTCGGTGAACACCGGCACGAAAGCCGTCGAAAACGAGCCCTCGGCAAACAAACGGCGCATGAAATTGGGAATGCGGAACGCCACCCAGAACGCATCCGTGGCCGCCGAGGCACCAAATGTGGTGTTGATGGCGATATCGCGCGCCAGCCCCAGCACGCGCGATATCATCGTCATCGAGCTGAACGACAGCAGCCCGCGCAACAAGGTCGGTGTTTTCACGGGGCCGCGGACTCGTGGGAGTGAAGGATCGACATGATGCAGAGCATAACGGCTCACGGCGGCGGGCCGGACAATGCCCTGCTCACCCGGACAGGGAAATGATTGACTGCGCGTGACAAATCACGGATAATTCCGCTCTTATCCACCCTCAATCAACGTATTCGGAGTCATCCCTTGGCCAACATCAAGTCCGCGAAGAAGCGCGCGCGCCAGTCGGAAGTCAACCGCCAGCGCAACGCCAGCGCCCGTTCCATGGTGCGCACCGCGCTGAAGAAGGTCACCAAGGCGATCGAGGCCGGCGACAAGGCCGCTGCCACGGCTGCCTACCAGACCGCCGTCCCGCTGCTGGATCGTTACGCCTCGCGCAACCTGATCCACAAGAACAAGGCCGCTCGCCACAAGAGCCGCCTGAACACCGCGATCCACGCGCTCGGCTGAGCCGTCGCCACGTCGCGAGCAACAAAAAAGCCGGCGCAAGCCGGCTTTTTTGTTGCTCGCGCAATCATCCGCGCAGCGGTCACTCAGGGCGACTCGACCGCCCGTTTCGGCTGCAACGAGTAGGAAATCACCAGCGGCAGCCAGGCACACAGCCAACTGATGCTTGGACTCTCGATCAGGTACGGCAGCTCGACCTGGCCCTGCAGCGTCGTGAAAACCCACAACGCCAGCACCAGGCACCCCAGCGGCTCATGCCGATGCAACCAGCCACGCCAGCCAAGCGGCAGCCAGATCAGCAGGAACAATATCAACCCCGGCAAACCCAACTGGATGGCCAGCTGCGCGAACATGTTCTGCGCCTGCCAGATGAATGTCGAATCGACATAAAAGTGCACCGGCGTGCCCTGCCCGATGCCGATCCACGGACTGAGCAAAAACGTGTGGAAGTTGTGCAGCATGATCGCGGGGCGATGGGACCAGTCGCGCGCCGTCAGTTGCGGCAGAAACAGAAACATCACCAGCACGGCCACAAGAATGACCACCGGCAACAGCCACAGGACCTTCTTGTTCAGCAAATTGCGCCGGCAAAACAGAACCACGACAAACGCGGCGAACAATGAACCCCAGGCGCCCCTGCTGAAGGTGAGACAGACGAAGGCGATCAGGACCGCGACCATGATCCAGCGCGCGACGTGCTGCCATGTCTCCTTGCATGGAATCACGCTCAGGCAAATCGCCAGGACCGATGCCGCAGCGGCGGCATCATTGGTGTTGGACAGCCGCCCGAAACCCTGGATGCGGTCCCCGTCCAGGACTTGCGGTTCATGCACGGCAAATGCCGCAAGCGCGGCCACGGTCGCCACCGCGCCAATGACCAGCACGAACCCGTACACACGGTGCTCGCGGCCCTCGAATACCCGGCTCCACGCATAAAGAAACAGGCAGATGGTCACGTAGCGCCCAAGCCAGTCGGCCACGCTGCGATCCGTGCTCCAGGCAAGTGACAGCAAGCTCCACAGAAGCAACAACACCACCCACTTGGTGGAGCGATGCCGCCACAGCGTCTGCACCGATCCGGGCTTCCACACGATCAGGATCAACGCCGGAAGGCACAGCGTGAAGCCATACAGGTACGCGAACCCATGACTGGGAAACGGCACGAACATGCCGGCGAAAAGCACGAATACGCCAAAACCCATTGCCAGATGCAATGCGCGATCCATCCCCCGTGGGGACTTTGGCAGGCTTGTTGCGTCCATCAACTTTCGCGCGCCCTCAAGGTGGGTCGAAGAGAACAAACCAGCGCGCTGGCGGCGGCAGCCATCGCCAGCGACGGGCTGCGCAACATGACCGAGTAATCCATGACTTTCCTTGTATCGGGCCGCACGCCGATCTTTCGACACACGCGCAGGTAACGCCGGGTCGTGCGCACGGCCCGCTTTCGTATCGCCCGACGGGTCGCTTCGGGCTGCCCCGCACTGTCGCCGTACAAACGGGAAAGCGTACCGGCCGCCACCAGCAGGCCGCGCGCATTTTTCACGCTTTTGCCCGACGTGGTGATGGAGTGCTCGCGCAGCCTGCGCTCATAAAACACATCCTCGAGAACGACCACGCGCCCGCAGGCCATGAGCAAGGGCAGGAACATGTCGTCATCTTCGTGAACAATGTTCTTGAAACGCAAGCCGTTGCTTTCCCACAGCGTGCGTCGCGACAGGTACAGCCACGCGCACGGCGCCGGCGTCCCCGCGCGGACCAGTCGCGCGACCGCACTGCCGCCATCGGCAAAGGTCTCCGTGAACGGCCGTCGGAGGTCGTTGCCGACCCGCTGGTCCGGATTTCCGTGAACAAACGACTGGCCGGAGAACATGATCAGATCAGGATGCTGGTTGGCTTGGATTTCAGCGTGCATCCTGCACAGAAAATCCTCGCGCAACAAGTCGTCGGAATCGAAAAAATACACGTAGTCGCCCGTCGCGCGATCCAGCCCCTCGTTGCGCGCCGGTCCCAGCCCCTGATTCGGTGTGGTGACAACGGTGACTTCCGGCCGCTGCGCGTATTTTTCGATCTCGCGCGCCGTGTCGTCCGTACTGCCGTCGTTGACGATGATGACTTCATGAATCGGTACCGCCTGGGCAAACAATGAATCCAGGGCTGGCGCAATATATGGTTCGACGTTGTAGGCGGGGATGATTACGGAAATTCGTACGGGTCGTGAACCCACGGCACAACTCCATCACGCCTTGTTGCAGGCATCAGCCGGGCAATTGTAGTGGGTAATCACGAACCGTGAATGACCGTTGCCGCGAGCCTGACACACGCCTTGAAACCCTGCCGTCCGCTCAGGCATCACCACGACCCGATCGCGGGTCGTCTTGCGCCGCGCGCCGGTCACGTTCGCGCGCACGCTCGCGGTCGAAAAATTGTTGCACGGCATTGCACAATTCGCGCGTGCCTTCACGCAAGCCCGCGGATATCACGAACCACGGCTCGCGCCACTGCAGGCGCTCCACGATATCCTCGACTACGCCATCGCGCTGGTCCGCATCCAGCATGTCGGACTTGTTCAGCACCAGCCAGCGCGGCCGCTCAAGCAGCTCGGCGTCGAATCGCTCCAGCTCGCCGGCGATGGCATGCACCTGTTCGACCGGATCGCTGCCATCGACCGGCGCGACATCGACCACGTGCAGCAACAGGCTGGTACGGGCGACATGTTTGAGAAACCGGACGCCCAATCCGGCGCCATCGGCCGCGCCCTCGATCAGACCGGGAATGTCGGCAATGACGAAACTGGAATCCGGGCCACTGCGCACCACGCCGAGATTCGGATGCAGCGTGGTGAACGGGTAATCGGCCACGCGCGGCGTGGCGGCGGAAACGGCGCGTATCAGCGTCGACTTGCCGGCGTTGGGAAAACCCAGCAGACCGACATCGGCCAGCAGCTTCAGCTCCAGCTTCAGCTCGCGCTCGTCACCGGGCGTGCCCGGCGTCGCCCGGCGTGGCGCGCGATTGACCGAGCTCTTGAAGTGGATATTGCCCAGCCCGCCCTTGCCGCCTTGCGCCACCTTCAGGCGCTCGCCATGGCGGGTCAGGTCGCCAATGACCTCATCGGTATCCAGATGCGTGACCACGGTACCGATCGGTACGCGGACCTCCAGGTCCTCGCCACCCTTGCCGTACTTGTCACTGCCCATGCCGTCCTGGCCGCGCTCGGCCTTGAACTGGCGCTTGTGGCGAAAGTCGATCAGGGTGTTGAGTCCCTCATCGGCCACCAACCACACCGAGCCGCCACGGCCGCCATCGCCACCGTCCGGGCCTCCCTTGGGAATGTATTTTTCGCGCCGGAAGCTGACGCAGCCGTTGCCACCGTTGCCGGCCTTGATCTGGATGTGGGCTTCGTCGACGAATTTCATGGCGGGAAAAGCTCAGGGGCTAGGGGCTAGGGGCTAGGGGCTAGGGGCTAGGGGCTAGGGGCTAGGGGCTAGGGGCTAGGGGCTAGGGGCCAGGGGCTGGGGGCTGGGGGCTGGAGCTTGCGGGAAGTTTAACGCCCCTCGTCCCTCGCCCCTCGTCCCTGTTTTTCAACATCCAAAAACAACAAGACCCCGCACAATGACGGGGCCTTGCCATACACTGGAAAAATCCAGCTCAGTTCGGGACCACGTCCACGAACTTGCGGTTTTTGGCGCCGCGGGTCTTGAACTCGACCTTGCCGTCGACCAGCGCGAACAGCGTGTGATCGCGGCCCAGGCCAACGCCGTTGCCGGCGTGAAAACGGGTGCCGCGCTGACGCACGATGATGTTGCCGGCCTCGATCGCCTGGCCGCCGTAGATCTTGACGCCCAGGTATTTCGGATTGGAATCGCGACCGTTCTTGCTGGAACCTACGCCCTTTTTATGTGCCATGGTTGTGTGCTCCTCGCTTAGGCCTTGCCACCGGTGATGCCGGTGATCTCGATTTCGGTGTAATACTGGCGATGTCCCTGCCGCTTCATGTGGTGCTTGCGGCGGCGGAACTTGATGATGCGTACCTTGTCGCCGCGACCGTGGCTCTTGATCCGGGCGCTGACGGTGGCACCTTCGACCAACGGCGCACCGATGGTCACGTCTTCACCCTCGCCGATCATCAGAACCTGATCGATCGTGATGGTGGAATCGACTTCGGCATCAAGCTTCTCCACGCGCAGGTATTCGCCCTGTTCCACGCGGTGCTGCTTGCCGCCGGTCTTGATGACTGCGTACATGGTTGACCCTTCTGTCGTTCTTCTTGATGGTTTTCGCGCTTGCGAACCGGCGATTTTACGCCGTCAGGGCCAGTCGGCGCAAGTCGATGATGCGTAGAGCGCCGGATGCCGAGCACCAAGCCTGCTGACAGGTTCTGTCAGGGCTGCTTGTTATAGTGGTGGGTCTGCCCCATTTGTCACGGTTGATGCCCGCGAATCGGGCTCACCATCATCGGGATCTCCTTCATGAGCCAGATCCGCATCCGCGGCGCCCGCACCCACAACCTCAAAAACCTCGACCTGGACCTTCCGCGCGATCAATTGATCGTGATCACCGGCCTGTCCGGCTCGGGCAAGTCGTCGCTGGCTTTCGACACCATTTATGCCGAGGGTCAGCGCCGCTATGTGGAGTCGCTGTCGTCCTACGCCCGGCAGTTCCTGTCGATGATGGAAAAACCGGACGTCGATTCCATCGAGGGGTTGTCGCCGGCGATCTCGATCGAGCAGAAATCGACCTCGCACAATCCGCGTTCGACGGTCGGCACGATCACCGAGATCCACGATTACATGCGCCTGCTGTTCGCGCGCGCCGGCATTCCGCGCTGTCCCGATCACGACACGCCGCTGGCCGCGCAGACCGTCAGTCAGATGGTCGACGCCACGCTGGCGCTCGATGCCGGCAAGCGCTGGATGCTGCTGGCGCCGGTGATCCGCGAACGCAAGGGCGAGCATGTGCAGGTATTCGAAAGCCTGCGCGCGCAAGGCTTCGTGCGCGTGCGCGTCGATGGTGCCGTGTACGAGCTGGACGCCGTGCCGCCGCTCGGGCTGCGCATCAAGCACAACATCGATGTGGTGGTCGACCGCTTCCGTCCGCGCGAGGATTTGAAGCAGCGCCTGGCCGAATCATTCGAGACGGCGCTGCGTCTGGGCGAGGGACTGGCCGTGGTCGCCGACTGGGACGGCGGCGACGCGCCCGAGCAGTTATTCTCCTCGCGCTACGCCTGCCCGATCTGCGACTACTCGCTGCCGGAGCTGGAGCCGCGCCTGTTCTCGTTCAACTCCCCCGTCGGTGCCTGCCCCACCTGCGACGGCCTGGGCGTATCCCAGGTGTTCGATCCCGAGCGCGTGGTGCGGCATCCCGAACTGTCGCTGGCCGGTGGCGCCGTGCGCGGCTGGGACCGGCGCAACGCGCACTTTTTCCAGCTGGTGATGTCGCTGGGCAAGCACTACGGCTTCGATGTCGAAACGCCGTGGAACGAGCTGCCGGCCAAGGTGCAGCAAGCCGTGCTGTACGGCTCGGGCAAGCAGAAGGTCGCGTTCAAATACCTCACCGAGCGCGGCGGCAAGGTCACCCGCGAGCACCGCTTCGAGGGCATCGTGCCGAACATGCAGCGACGCTACCGCGAAACCGAATCCAACGCGGTGCGCGAGGAGCTGTCCAAATACATCGCCGAAAAGCCCTGCCCGGATTGCCACGGCGAACGCCTGAACCGCGCGGCCCGGCATGTCTTCGTGGACAACCACACGCTGCCGGAAGTCGGCGCCCTGGCCATCGGCAAGTCGCTGGCGCTGTTTCGCGAGCTGAGCCTGCCGGGTTGGCGCGGCGACATCGCCACGCGCATCGTCAAGGAAATCCGCGAGCGCCTGAATTTTCTGGTCGACGTCGGTCTGGAGTATCTGACCCTGGAGCGCCACGCCGATTCGCTCTCCGGCGGCGAGGCCCAGCGCATCCGTCTGGCCAGCCAGATCGGCGCCGGTCTGGTCGGCGTGATGTACGTGCTCGACGAGCCGTCCATCGGCCTGCACCAGCGCGACAACGAGCGTCTGCTGGGCACGCTCACGCGCCTGCGTGATCTGGGCAACACCGTCATCGTGGTCGAGCACGACGAAGACGCCATCCGCGCCGCCGACCACATCCTCGACATCGGCCCCGGTGCCGGCGTACATGGCGGCGAAATCGTCGCCCAGGGCCAGCTCGAAGACGTCCTGAAGGCGAAGCGCTCGCTGACCGGGCAGTTTCTGTCCGGCAAGCGCGCCATCGAGGTACCGGAGCTGCGCCGCGAAGCCGACGACGAGGGCTGGATGCAACTCAAGGGCGCATCCGGCAACAACCTCAAGGAAGTCGAACTGGACCTGCCGGCCGGCCTGTTCACCTGCGTGACCGGCGTGTCCGGCTCGGGCAAGTCGACCCTGGTCAACGACACGCTGTTCCGCCTGGCCGCGGCCGAGTTGAATGGTGCCTCGACGCAGCCGGCCGCGCACGAGTCGATCGAAAACCTGGACCTGTTCGACAAGGTCGTGGACATCAACCAGGCCCCGATCGGGCGCACGCCACGCTCCAATCCGGCCACCTATACCGGCCTGTTCTCACCGCTGCGCGAGCTGTTCGCGCAAGTGCCCGAATCACGTGCGCGTGGCTACAAGCCGGGCCGCTTCAGCTTCAACGTGCGCGGCGGACGCTGCGAGGCCTGCCAGGGCGACGGCCTGATCAAGGTCGAGATGCACTTTCTGCCCGACATGTACGTGCCCTGCGACGTGTGCAAGGGCAAGCGCTACAACCGCGAGACGCTGGAGATCACCTACAAGGGCCACACCATCGCCGACGTGCTGGACATGACGGTCGAGGAAGCCGCCAAACTGTTCGAGCCGGTGCCGGTGATCGCGCGCAAGCTCGACACCTTGCGCGCCGTGGGTCTGGACTACATCAAGCTCGGCCAGAGCGCGACCACGCTGTCCGGTGGCGAGGCGCAGCGCGTGAAGCTGTCCAAGGAACTGTCGCGTCGCGATACCGGACACACGTTGTACATCCTGGACGAACCCACCACCGGTCTGCACTTCCACGACATCGAGCAGTTGCTGGACGTGCTGCATCAGCTGGTCGACCACGGCAACACCGTGGTGGTGATCGAGCACAACCTGGATGTCATCAAGACCGCCGACTGGGTGGTCGATCTGGGCCCGGAGGGCGGCGACGGCGGCGGTCGCATCATCGCCACCGGCACACCCGAGGCGATTGCCGCCAACAAGCAGTCGCATACGGGAAGATTCCTTGCGCCGCACCTGAAGCCGACGAAAAAGCCCCGTCGTCGCAAGCGTGGATGACACGCTCCGATCCCGCTCCGACCGTGGGGTCAGGTTCACTTGCTGGCGCCCGTTGGCAGCAAGTCACGAGCAGCTGCGGCCAGCAAGTGAACCTGACCCCGCCTTCAACCCCGCCTTCACCCCGCCTTCCGAAACCTTGCGAACCGACATGACCGACACCACGCCCGCCCCGCTGATCCGCGCCCCCATCGCCATTCGCTGGCGCGACCTGGACGCGTTCAACCACGTCAACAACTCCAACTACCTCACCTTTCTCGAAGAAGCGCGCCTGCAGTGGCTCAAGCGCGTACCCGGCACCTGGTTCGACGAAACCATGATGCCGGTGCTCGTGGCCAGCCACATCAACTACCGCCGCCCCATCGAATGGCCGGCCGAAATCGTGGTCGAGCTGGGTTGCGAACGGATCGGCACCAGCTCGATGACCGTCAGCCACCGCATCGTCAACGCCAACGATGCCGAGTGCGTGTACTCCGACGGCGATGTCGTGCTGGTGTGGATGAACCCGACAACCGGCAAACCCGTACCGCTCCCGCAAGCCATTCGTGACGCGATGCAGGAGTGAACCGCCAACGCAGCGCCGCCGGCGGGGGCGGCGGCGTTGAACATGAACCGGCCCTGTCGCCAGCGGGCACACACGTTCGTTCACGCTCTAAGATAGGGGCTTCCCACGACAGGAGGCCACGCCATGATGACCCGCACCGTGCTTGCCCTCGCGCTTGCCGCCACCGTTGCCGCGCCGGCCTGGGCCGCCAGCAGCGACCATCCCGACCTCACCATCTACCGCAGCGGCAGCTCGTCGCTGTTCAGCGCGGCCAGTGGCCATGCCGTCGATGCCGGCCATGCCGTGGTGCATGAAACCCGAACCCTGCACGTCAAATCCGGCACGCATGATGTCGTCATCAGTGACCTGCCCGATTTTCTCGATCCCGAGGCCGTGCACCTGAATTTCGACTCGGACGACATCCAGGTTCTGTCGCAACGCTTGCTGTTGCCACGCGGCCAGAATGGCACCTTGAGCGGACACATTGGCAAATCCGTCACCGTACTGGGCAGCAATGGCGAGCCATTGGCGAGCGGCTTGCTGGTCCGCGTCAACAGCAATGGCAGCCTGGTCATCGGTGGTGACGTATTCGGCCCGACGGTGGTCCGCCGCTATGCCGCGGTCAAACTCACCGGCGGCCGGGTCGGCGGCGGAGCACGCCTGCAATTGCGCGTCAAAGCGGGCGATTCGGAATCGACCCAGGCCACGCTGACCTACCCCACGGCCGGCATCGGCTGGCGCGCCGCCTACACCGGCACGCTTGAATCCGGAAGCCGTTGCCGCCTGCGCCTGGAAGCCAAGGCCAGCATCGCCAACCGCAGCGGTCGTGACTGGGAAAACGCCGAGATCAAGCTGGTGGCCGGCTCGCCCAATTTCTCCAAACCCAGCGCGCCGCGCCCGGTGATGATGAAATCCATGGCCGCCGAATCATCCTACGCCCGCACGCCGCAACAAGGCACGCTGGGCGACTACCGCACCTACACATTGCCCGGCGCCGTCAACCTGCCGCGCGGCAGCGTCACGCTGACGCCGCTGTACCAGCCGCATACGGTCAGCTGCGAGCGCACCTGGGTGTTCGAAAACGGCAACACCTACCATCCGTCGCGCCCGGCCACCAACGACAACAACGGCGGCACCCGCCGCGGGCCGGTCATCAGCACGCTCTCGTTCGAGGCTTTCGACAGCTTTCCGGCCGGCTACCTGCGCGTGTTGACCGTCGATGATGACGGCAATGCCGAGTTCCTCGGTGAAAGCCACGTCGGCGACACGCCCAAGGGCCAGCCGGTGCACATGGTCCTGGGCACCGCATTCGACCTGACCGGCACGCGCACGCGCACCAGCTTCAACGTCAACGAAGCGGCCAACACCATGAGCGAAGGGTTCACGAT
Organism: Oleiagrimonas sp.; assembly: GCA_035690885.1. Lineage (GTDB taxonomy): Bacteria > Pseudomonadota > Gammaproteobacteria > Xanthomonadales > Rhodanobacteraceae > Oleiagrimonas. The sequence goes on from DASSKC010000031.1 coordinate 15,536, forward strand.
CACCCTCGACAATGCCGGCGACAGCGCCCGCACCGTCACCGTGCGTGAACATCCCTGGCGTTGGCGCAACTGGGAGCTGACCTCGTCGACCCAGCCGCCAAGCAAGCAGACACCCGATGTGCTGGAGTTCCAGGTCAAGGTGCCGGCCCACGGCAAGGCCACGCTCGACTACAGCGTGCGCTACAGCTGGACGGCGGCGGACGAATGAGATTCAGCACTCGGGACTAGGGACGGGGGACTCGAACAACACGCAAGCCCACATCTCGTCATTCCGGCGCAGGCCGGAATCCAGTGTCTTTCGGCCTCAAGGCACCGGAAAATCAGGGATTCCAGCCTTCGCTGAAATGACATTGACAAGGTGCGGGTGATTGATGAAATGAAGGAATGGACAGCACATGCTTGAAACCATCGAACACGACACCATCCGCGAACTGCACATGGCCCGACCACCGGTCAATGCGCTGGACCCCGGCCTCGTCAGTGCGCTGCGTCAAGGTGTGGAACAGGCGGCGCGTGACGATGTCGACGGGGTGATGCTGAGCGGCGCCACGGGCTTGTTCTCGGCCGGTCTCGACCTGCCCGTGCTGATGACCCTGGACCGCGACGCCATGCACGCGTTCTGGAGCGACTTCCTGGGCTTGTGCGCGGCATTGGCACGCTCGCCCATGCCCGTGGTGGCCGCGGTCGGCGGGCACAGCCCGGCCGGTGGCGCGGTGCTGGCCTTGTTCTGCGATTACCGCGTGATGGCCCGTGGCCCGTTCCGCATCGGCCTGAACGAGGTACAAGTGGGCTTGCCGGTGCCGGCATGCATCCAGTTGGCCATGCGCCATGTGGTGGGTGCCTATCGCGCCGAGCGCCTGATGATCGCCGGCGCCATGCTCGAAGCCGACCAGGCGCTGGCCTGCGGTCTGGTCGACGAGTTGGCCGCAGCGGATGCAGTCAACGAGCAGGCGCTGGCCTGGCTGCGCCAACTGACGTCCCTGCCCCGCCACGCCATGCGCGCCACGCGTCGACTCGCCCGCGCCGAGCTGGCAGACGCTTTTGCCGACCCGAACACGTTCCCGGCCCAGGACTTCCTGGACGAATGGTTTACCGAAGAGGTTCAGCAAGGTCTGCGCGCCACGCTCGCCAAGCTGAAAAGCAAGCACTGACTGCGCAGGCTATCCCGTCGCCACGGGATTGTCCGGATCGCTGACCCAGCCGCTCCATGACGGCGCGTACAGGCGCGAGCCGTGCAGTCCGGCGTACTCCATGGCCAGCAGGTTGTGGCAGGCGGTCACGCCCGAGCCGCACATGTGCACCACGCTGGCCGGATCGCGGCCGTCGATCAGTTGCTCGAACCCGGCGCGCAGGTCCGCGGCGGCTCGCCAGTGCTGGTCGGCGTCCACGTTGCCGGCAAACGGGTGGTTGCGCGCGCCGGGAACATGCCCGGCCACCGGATCGATCGGCTCGCTCTCGCCACGATAACGTGGTGCCGCACGGGCATCGATCAGCAACGCGGTTCCCGCATCCAGCTCGCTGCGCAGTTGCGGCGTCAACAGCACCATGTCCGGATTGAAGCTGACGTTCACTTGCGTGCGTGGACGCCTCGCCGCGTCCTGCTCCAATGGCTTGCCGGCCGCCGTCCAGGCGGCCATGCCGCCATCGAGGACGCGCGCCTCGGCGCCCATCCAGCGCATCAGCCACCACAGCCGCGCCGCGGTCAGCGCGCCGTTGCCGGCGTCATACGCGACCACGGTGACGCCCGGCTTCCAGCCCCAACGCCCCAGCACGGCAGCAAAGGCTTCCGGCTCGGGCAAGGGGTGGCGGCCCAGCCCCTGTTTGCCGAGATCGCACAAATCCTCGTCGAGGTGCGCATAGGCGGCGCCGGGGATATGGCCTTGTCGATACGCTTGTCGGCCATGCTCGGTGTCGGCGAGCTGAAAACGGCAATCGACGATCAGCGTCGTGTCGGGATCGGCCGCGGCCAGCTCGGTCACGTCGATCAGGGGGGATCGTGCATTCATGTCAGGCCCATCCGCTTGAGCAGGTTGAAGAGCATCGCCGCCGTCGCGCCCCAGATGCGATAACCGTTGAACTGGAACTCGACCATGTCGCGCTGCTTGCCACGATAAGCCATCGAGTAACGATGCAGATTGGCCGCATCAAGAAAAAAGCCCAGCGGCACTTCGAACACTTCGGCGACTTCGTCGGCGTTCGGCTTCAAGGGCGGCGCATCGTCCGAGACACGGGCCACCACCGGCGTCACGTGAAAGCTGCTGATGGTTTCAAAACCGTCGAGGAACCCCAAGGGGGTGACCGCACTGCGCGGCAGGCCGATCTCTTCCTCGGTCTCGCGCAGGGCGGTGTCGACCATGTCGGCATCGTCGGCCTCCATGCCGCCACCGGGAAACGCCACCTGGCCCGCATGTTGCGCCAGCTTGTCGTGCCGACGCGTGAAAATGACATGTTCCTCGGGGCCTTCGCGCACACCGACCAGCACGGCCGCCGGCATCAGCGGCGAATCGCCCAACCAGTCGGCCATGGCTCCGTGATTCCAGCCCGGCCCTTGCGGAGGCGCGTCCAGCGGGATCAAGGCATCGCGCAAACCGGTGCAAACAGCGCTCACGGCATCGACTCCAGCAGTTCGCGTTGCGGCAACACCTCATCCATCAGGTGCGTGCGCTCGGCGTCATCCAGGCTGCCCCAGCGGGCAATCTCGTCCATCGTGCGCCGACAGCCGATGCACAGCCCGGCCACGTCGAGGCGGCACACGCCCATACAGGGGGTCAACGGCGGGAAAGCGGTGTCGATGGGTGTTGTCATCCGCGTATGCTAGCGCAACCACCACACGGGAAGCTTGCGCAAGGCGGACGTCCGACCCAATGTCGCGCACACGAAAGCGAGGCGGCACATGGCTGCGCCGCCTCGCTGCATGTTCAGGCCACTCCGGGAGTGTGCTCAGTCTTCGTCGACGATCGCGTCGGCGACTTCGATCACCTTGCGACCACGGTAGTAGCCGTCCTTGGTGATGTGATGGCGACGATGCACCTCGCCCGTGGTGGGATCGGTAGCCAGCTGCGGGGTCTTCAGCTTGTCGTGTCCGCGGCGCATGCCACGGGTGGAAGGCGTACGGCGGCTTTTGGCAACGGCCATGATGGTTCTCCGAATCTACTTGCGTTTGAGTTCGCGCAATACCGCGAACGGGTTGTCTTGTTCGGTCTCCGGTGGCGCATCCGGCGCCTCCGACTCCAGGCCCTCTTCAGGCCATTCACTTTGCGGCGAAACCGGCACCAACGGCACGGCCAGCAGCAATTCATCCTCGATGACCGCGGCCGGCTGGACCTGATCATCCGTGACCATGAGCGGTTCGAAACCCGGCGGCAGGCCGGCCTCCTCGCGCTCGGAGCGAATCAGCCCCAGCTGCGAATCGACCGTGACCGGCAACGCGAACGGCTCCAGCGAGCGCTGACAGATGAGCGTCAGCGATGCCTCGGCATGCACGACCAGCATGGCCGTGCCCAGTTCGCCGCGATCGAAATCGAGCGTGTATTGCACCGTGCCGACATCATCGGCCAACACCTCGCGCAACCGCTTGAACGCAGCCACCGGCAAGGTGCCTTGAAAGGAGCGCCGGGCCGAGACCATTCGCCAAGCGTCCACAGTCTCGGGTAAAGTCATGGACATAGCTGGCCGATTTTAGGCAAGTGTCGGCCTCGAGTCAACGCCGCGAACGCTTTTCGCGCATTGCTTGTCTTGCGTGTGCGCGCGTGTTTGACTCCACCGGAGTCGAGAAAGGGGGATCAGGGTGAACATGCTGGGGCTGGCCATCGCCGTACTCGTTGTCGTCATTGTCATCGTCGTGGGCATCAGCCTGCTGCGCTACCGCCGCATTCAACGGCGCAACCTGGCCCTGCGTCGCCTGCTCGATGATGCCGACCGTCTGGAATCGGACCTCAAGGAATGCCGACAGCGACTGGATCGCGCGCATGCCGTGATGGCCGCCGCGCCCGGCACGCCGCTGGCCGGCGAAACCGATGCACGCCAGGCCGTGGATGCCGGCCTGCGCTCGCTGCTGGAGCATCGCCTGTGGATTCGCGATCAATCGGCGCGCGCCTCGCTCAAGGAACTGGATAACGCCGTCACCGCCCTGTCCAGGGCGCGCGCCAGCCTGGAGCCGCAACTGCGCGCACTGGATCACGCGCAGCGCGGGCTGGAACAGGCCGTGCGCGAACGCATCGGGCGTGAATCATGACCGCTCCCGTCATTCTCGCCTCCACGTCACGCTATCGTGCGCAACTGCTGCACCGCCTGCTGGGCGCATTCGAGCAAGTCGCACCCGACGCCGACGAAACGCCACAGCCCGGCGAAGTCCCGTCCACGCGCGCGCTGCGTCTGGCCGCGCTCAAGGCCCGGGCCGTCGCTCGCCAGCACCCCGGGGCGCTCGTGATCGGATCGGACCAGGTCGCATCGCTCGACGACGAGATTCTGCGCAAACCCGGTGATGCGGCCACGGCGCATGCCCAGTTGTCGCGCAGTTCGGCGCACATGGTGACGTTCCACACCGCCTTGTGCATCGTCGATGCCGATGGCCATGAGCACATGCACACCGACCACACGCGCGTGCATTTCCGCCGCCTGGACGATGCCACCATTGCACGCTACATCGCCGCCGAGAAACCGCTGGACTGTGCCGGCAGTTTCAAATGCGAAGGCCTGGGCATCGCCTTGTTCGAGCGCATCGAAAGCGAAGACCCCACGGCACTGATCGGTCTGCCGCTGATCGCCACCGCGCGCCTGTTGCGCGAGTCGGACCTCACGCTGCCGTGACATCCCCTGCTTGTGGCAGCTTCCAGTGGTTGCCAACCCGATCACGAAAACCGCCGACACAACGGCTCGTCAGCCCCCGGCGCCGGCGGCTACACTGATTGCACGCCTATTCCCGCCACGGGTCATCCATGGTTGCCTCGTTTTCCGTCCCGACCGACCTGCGCCAACGCCTTGACCTGGCCCAGGCCCAGGTCAATCGCGTATTGCTGGGCAAACCGCGCCAGGTCAAGCTGGCGCTGGCCTGTCTGGTGGCCGGCGGCCACCTGTTGCTCGAAGACGTGCCGGGCGTCGGCAAGACCACGCTGGCACGCGCGCTGGCCGCCACCTGCGACCTCGATTTCCAGCGCGTGCAGTTCACCAGCGACCTGCTGCCATCGGACATCATCGGCATCAGCGTCTACGAGCGCGACGCCGGCACGTTCCGCTTTCACCCCGGTCCGATCCTGACCCAACTGCTACTGGCCGACGAGATCAACCGCGCCACGCCCAAGACCCAGAGCGCGTTGCTCGAAGCCATGGCCGAGGGCCAGGCCACGGTGGACGGCCACACGCATACGCTGCCGCATCCGTTCTTCGTGATCGCCACGCAGAACCCGCTGGACATGGCCGGCACGTTCCCGCTACCCGACTCGCAACTGGACCGTTTCATGTTGCGCGTGAGCCTGGACTATCCCGATGCCGAAGCCGAGCGCGCCCTGCTCGACGGCAGCGACCGCCATGCTGAACTGGCCCAATTGGCACCCTGCCTGGATGCCGAGGCCATCGACACGCTGCGAGCGCAGGCCCGCGCGGCCACCGCCAGCCCGGCACTGCTCGACTACCTGCAGGCCCTGCTGGCCGCCAGCCGCCGTCACCCCGACATCCGCGTCGGCCTGTCGCCGCGCGCCGGCCTGGCCCTGCTGGCCGCCGCGCGCGCATGGGCGTTGCTGCACCATCGCGACTATGTCATTCCCGAGGACGTGCAGGCGCTGTTCGCTCCGGTCGCCGCGCACCGCCTGATCCCGGGCCAGGGCTCGGGTCGCCGCGCGCTGGCTCGCGCCATCCTCGCCGATGTGGCCGTGGAATGAGGGGCATCACGCGGCCATGTCAGCCACCCGCCATCACTACATCCATCGTCTGCGCCACCGGCTGCCATCACTGAAGCGCCGCCAGCGCGCCGAGCCGCTGCCCATCGTGCTGGGGCGCAAACGCATCTACATCCTGCCCACCGGTTTCGGCATCGGTTTTGCGGCGATCGTGCTGGTCATGCTGGTCGGCGCACTCAACTACACCAACAATGCCGCCCTGCTCACCACCTGCCTGCTCGGCGCCGCGGTGTCCGGCAGCCTGCTGACCACCTTCCGCGACATGAACGGGCTGCGCCTGGACGCGGTCCGCGCCGGTAATGCGCATGCCGGCGAACCGATCCGCATCCAGCTGGATTTTGCCGTCGCCGAACGTACGCGCAACGCCCTGCGTGTGGATATCGACGCGCAGACCCTGCCCTTCGGCATCCCCGCCTCGGCCGGCTACACGTTGGAGATGTACCTGCCCACCACGCAACGCGGCTGGATGCCGCTGCCGCGCCTGCGCGTGTACAGCACCTGGCCGTTCGGCCTGTTTCGCGCCTGGAGCTGGCTGGCGCCGGAACAGCCGGTGCTGGTCTACCCGCAGGCCGAAGCCCAGGGCCCGCTGCCACCCGGTGGCGATGCCGCCGGCCAGGCCCGCAACCAGCGCCAACGCCATGCCGGCGACGACCTTGCCTCGTTGCGCGCCTACCGTGCCGGCGACGCGATCAAACTGGTGGCGTGGAAAGCCAGCGCCCGCCATGAAGGCCTGCTGGTACGTGAGTTCGAGCAACCCGCCAGCCATCGCGAATGGTCGCTGGACTGGCACGACGTCGCCGACCTGGAACACGAGGCCGGCATCGCACGCCTGGCTCGCTGGGTCGAGGCGGCACACGCCGCCGGCGCGCACTGGAGCCTGCGCCTGCCGGACACGCATTTGGGTCCCGACAGTGGCAGCGCGCACTATCACCAATGCATGCGCGCGTTGGCGTTGATGCCGTGAAAAGGACTTTAGTCAGATGTCTAATGACGAAACACATCCATTCATCATTTTATTGGAAGATCATTATTTTGCTTGGAAATCGTATGTTTCAAATACGACGACACATCACGATATAAATAATACGCACGAGAATAAATTTTTATATTGCCATGTGATGTTCTAACCACATTTGAATCCGACCGCACGGCTTCACCCGGAACAATAACTGCAACATGATCGTTGGAATAGTTTGCAAGGAACACAATTCGCGCAACACATGACATATCTTCGGCATTGTGACGAAGGCAACTAATATTGGTTTTATTAACTGGCAGCGCTTCGCGTATCCACAAATCTTCACCCCCTCCAAATACGAGGTACTCTGAGCCTATGGACAGATTTAATGACGAGCAGCCGTGGTATCGTTTCGCAGACGACTTAAAAATTTCTTTTATAACAAAATGATAACAGCGATTCGTGTCGCTTGTGATTTTCCCACTAGAAACCACAATCAGCCCAATAAAGTTCGACCGGTAGACGAGCTTGGGACCTAGTACAGGACGCGCGTCGACCGACATTGACTCTGACGATATGCCAATGACAGATAACGGAGCGTACTTGATCACCTTGACATGAAGTTCGTGGCGATCACTTTCAGCACGGAGCAAACTTCGGCCATAACTGCTGTTTACAACACATAAAAATAAACACAATGCAACCATCGCAAATTTTGATCTGTTTTTTTTCACAGCTCCAAACTCCAAATAAGACTTTCACGCTATAAAAATCCAGCTTTTCTTTTATGAATTCGGAGATATAGGTTCACGCTCAGCAAGCGCAGTCCAATGAACCATCTTGATCAGCCTTTTCGAAAGCCTTTTCGGCCAAATAGCCTTGAGTCCTGGCACGCTCCTCTTCTAGATCTGAAGCGCTCCCAGTACGATGCCCACCTTCATGAAATATAACATTTGCGTGATAATACTCATACGCAAGTGTAGCGATAGTGGATTCTAGATACGTTAGTCCGTAAGATTGATTTACAGCCACCTCATCTGTTCCACCAACATCTATTTCACCGTTGCCAGTTGCTCTTAACTCACCCCAATAATAATGGTCGAATGCCAAACCAGTACCCTGAGAATTCATGTTATTTCTAGCAATTACGATCTCACCATCCCGATTTGTGTAACCATCAGAGTCGGATTCGTATGACTTCGGATTATATGTATTAGACCACCTAATCGCATCAGTGTTGTCGTTTATGAATGCGTATTTATCAACGTAGGTGACGCTCGTCCCGGGCGGCGCATAAAAGCCAAGGTCATTAAGAATATGCCCAGCCTCATCCACTATTGCACCTCTTCCCCCGGTAGTATCAGCAGATGGATTGCTGTCACATTCGCACGAACCAGATGAGGTGTCCTCCGGAGATATACTGTCATACATACCAGTCAAATCTACACCGGGCGATCCACCAACCATGAAAAATGCCATGCTTGTGGAGAAAAAATTGTAATATACGGCATTTGTAACCGTTCCCGGTAGATTCCTAATTTGACCTCCATAGACCACGTCCATTTCGGCAATCGTCAGTGTATACATATACTTACCTGATTAGCCCTCTCCCTCAGCTCGGAATCGCATGATTTGCGACATCTCCCGTGCACCATGGTCCTACGTTCCACCGAGGGCAATCGCCATGGCCATGAATCCCATCCAGTTCCAGCGAGGCATGTCGTTGGCGCAGTTCCTGCGCGACTATGGCACCGAAGCCAAGTGCTACCGCGCGCTGTACAGATCGCGATGGCCGCGCG
>DASSKC010000032.1:0-10995 GCA_035690885.1 Oleiagrimonas sp.
TCGTAGCGAGCCGGTTCAAGCGTGCGTCCTGAGTGGATTTCACGATTGAGCAGCGCGCAGGCGTAGTTTCACTACGTTGAGCACTGCGATTGAGCGAAAGCCGCTCAGGGCGTGCGATTGGGCCGGCGCAGTAGATCGCTGGTGAATAATGCAGGTTAGTGCGCGCTTACTTGGGAGCCAGGCGCACCGCGCCATCCAGGCGGATCGTCTCGCCGTTGATGTAGCGGTTACCGAGGATGAAGGCGACCACGTCGGCGTATTCTTCCGGCTTGCCCAGACGCGACGGGAACGGAATTGACGCCGACAACGATTCCTGCACTTCCGGTGGCATGCCGTCGACCATCGGCGTCCAGAAAATGCCGGGGGCGATGGTCGCCACGCGGATGCCGAAACGCGACAGCTCGCGTGCTATCGGCAGGGTCATGCCGACCACGCCGCCCTTGGACGCCGAGTAGGCGGCCTGGCCGATCTGGCCTTCGTAGGCCGCCACCGAGGCGGTGTTGATGATGACGCCGCGCTCACCGTCGTCACCGGCTTCGTTGTCCTGCATCAGCGAGGCGCCGGCCTTGGCCACGTTGAAGCTGCCGACCAAGTTGACCATGACCGTGGACTTGAACTTGTCCAGCGGCATCGGTCCCTGGCGACCGAGCACACGACCGGCGCCGAGGATGCCAGCGCAGTTGATGACCACGTTGAGACCGCCCATGGCATCGCGCGCCGCCGTGGCATTGGCGAGGACATCATCCTCGTTGGTGACGTCGGTGCGCACGAAGCGGGCCGCGTCGCCGAGCTCCGTCGCCGCGGCCTGGCCCTTTTCGTCATTGACGTCGAGCAGGGTGACCTTGCCACCGTTGTCGACGAAATGGCGGGCAACGGCATTGCCAAGTCCCGAGGCGCCACCGGTGACGAGGGCTTTCACCTGGTTCAATTGCATGGGGTGTCTCCGTGGATCAAAGCGCCGATTCTAACGCGATCCGGCGGCATGCCTTTTTCATTGATGCCCGGAATCGTCGCCCGTCGTATCCGGCGGTTCGTCGGAGCTGGCGTTCCATGTGACCCGGTTCAGTTCGGTCAGTGCATCCAGTGCGGCCCGCGGGCCTTTTCCGATCAACTCGTCCAGCTGTTCACGCAGATCCTGCTGTTGCTCCATGAACACATCGAGGCTTTGCTCGAGGTACAGCCCGATGATGTACTGCAGCGTGTCCCCCTGCAGATGAATGAGGCGGCGCAGCAATGGCGCCGAGAGCAGCGGTTGTCCCCGCTGTTCGCGCTCGGCAATGACCTGCAACAGCACGCCGGGGGTGATGTTCTTGTCGGTGCGGGCTTCGTGGACCTCGAAATTTTCCCCGTCCAGCACCAGCTGGCGCAGGTCTTCCAACGTGACATAGGACGAGATGCCGGTGTCGTAAAGACGCCGGTTGGGATACTTCCGGATGATGCGCGTGGCCGCTGTCATGGCGCGCAAGCTAGCAGATGTTGCTGCACCGCACCAGAACGCGTGATATCCGGTGGGTCAGGGCAATGCGAAGGACAACCGGCCGACCTGTTCCAGTCGTGCGATGTCAAAATGACGAACGGCTGATTCGAGCAATCCCTGGATGTTGCCTTCAGGGCGGTTCTCGACCGGGACGCCGAGACAGACCAGGGCCGCCCGCAGCAAGACCGCAACAGGCCTCCCGTCGAGGGGGCGATCCAGGTTGGACTTGGACAACTTGCGCCCGTCACGATCGGTGACCAACGGAATGTGCAGGTACCGGGGCGTGGGCAGGTCGAGCAGATGCTGCAGGTGGATCTGGCGGGGCGTGGAGGTCATCAGGTCCACGCCGCGCACCACTTCGGTCACGCCCTGGGCCGCGTCGTCGACCACGCAGGCCAACTGGTAGGCCCAGCATCCATCGGCGCGGCGCAAGACGATATCGCCCACCGTATCGCGCAGGTTCTGGCGTTGCGGACCTTGCAGCATGTCGTCGAACGCGATGGTCGTGTCCGGCACCTGCAAGCGCAAGGCCGGCGCGCGCTCGCTATCGGCGGGCCTCACGCAGTGTCCGTCACGATGTATGCCGTCGGCGGTGGCCAGATCGGCGCGGCTGCACCAGCAGGGGAAGATCAGTCCCTTGTCATGCAGGACGTCCAGCGCGGCCTGATACGCCGCGTGCCGCGTGGACTGATACATCACCGCGCCATCGGCGATCAGGCCAAGGCGTTGCAGATCGGCCAGTATGGATTGCGCCGAGCCATCGACCTCGCGCAACGGGTCGATGTCTTCCATGCGCAGCAACCATTGGCCCCCGGCCTGGCGCGCACGCAGCCAGCCGGCCAGCGCGGCGACCAGCGAACCGGCGTGCAGGTCTCCCGTCGGAGACGGGGCAAAGCGGCCGCGATAGGGGCTGCGTGGCACGGTGAAAGCCTTCCCGAAGCATGATCGCCCCAGTGTGCCAAACATGGAGGTGCGCCGTGAGCCGCCTCTCCCACCCCGCGCAGATGCGCGGGGCGGGGGCAGTGTTCAGGTGGGCTGGTACAACGGATAAAGGCTGTTTTCCTCGCTGTCCAGTCGTTGTTCCAGCAGGCCACCCACTTTCTCGTACTCGGCGGTGAATTGCTGACGCTCGGCCGTGGAGGCAAAGTCGCTGTTTTGCCATGCCTTGACAAAATTGACCACCTCGCGGGCGATCGTGTTCATGTCGCGGCGAAACTCGTGCATGGTACGTGCGTTTTCGGCATCATCGGCCAACGCGTTCTCGAGATAAGCATAAAACCGCACGTTTTCCGTGAGGATGTGTGCCTGCAACGACGATTTGAAATGCGCCAGAAGGGTGCGAACCTGGGCGTATTCGCCCGCCTTGTCGTGTTTGCCGATGCGTTCATACAAGGCGCCGAGGCGCGCATGGTCGGTGTGCAGCGAATCGATCAGTTTCGGGTCGTAGCTGATGCTGGCGGGTTTGGTGGAGCGGGGTGGTTCCGAAACGGCCATCGGCTGGACGTAGTCATCCTTGCCAAATATTCTGCGAAAGAATCCCATGGCAGTGTTCCCCTTGCATTTTGTGTCGTGTCCCGACGCGTGTTGCTCCCCCCCACGCGATTCAGTGTAGTGGAAATTCTGTCAATTGTGCACTTGAAAGGCGCGACAGCTGCCCCGACTCATCTGAACCTCTTTCATTGTTTGCACGGAGCGTCCGTCCATGAGCGACACCGCCACCGAAACCCGATCGTTTGAAGCTGAAGTGTCACAGGTGCTGCGTCTGGTCACGCACTCGCTGTATTCGCACAAGGAAATCTTCCTGCGCGAGCTGATTTCGAACGCGTCCGATGCTTGTGACAAGTTGCGTTTCCAGGCCATCGAACAACCGGATCTGCTGGGTGGCGACGCCGATTTCCACATCGATGTCGACTGGGACGAGGCCGCGCGCACCATCACCGTCAGCGACAACGGCATCGGCATGAACCGCGACGAGATCGTGGCCAACATCGGCACCATCGCCAGTTCCGGCACGCGCCGTTTCCTGGAGGCGATGAGTGGCGATGCCAAGGCCGATGCCAACCTGATCGGCCAGTTCGGCGTCGGCTTCTACTCGGCATTCGTGGTCGCCGACAAGGTCACCGTGCTGAGCCGGCATGCTGGCGCGAGCGCCGATGAGGGCGTCAAGTGGGAGTCCGACGGCCAGGGCGAATACGCGCTGTCGACGGTCACGCGCGAGACGCGCGGCACCGCCGTCGTGTTGCATCTCAAGGAAGGCGAGGACGAATTTCTCAAGGGCTGGCAGTTGCGCTCGCTGGTCAACAAGTACTCGGACCATGTGGCCTTTCCGATTCGCCTGCCGGAAGAAAAAGACGGCAAGCGCAGCGGCGAATGGGAAACCGTCAACGACGCCTCGGCCCTGTGGCGCAAGCCCAAGAGCGAGCTGTCGGACGACGATTACAAGGCGTTCTACAAGGCACTGGGCCACGACTTCAACGATCCGCTGACCTGGGCGCACAACCGCGTCGAAGGCAACCAGAGCTTCACCACGTTGCTGTACATTCCCGCGCAGCCGCCGTTCGACCTGATGATGGGCGGGCGTGACGAGCGCAAGGGGCTCAAGCTCTACATCAAGCGCGTCTTCATCATGGACGCGGCCGAAAGCTTCCTGCCCAACTACCTGCGCTTCGTGCGCGGCGTGGTCGATGCCGACGACCTGCCGCTCAACATCAGCCGCGAGATCCTGCAGCACAATCGCCAGGTCGATCGCATCAAGGCTTCGTGCGTCAAGCGCATCCTCGACCTGATCGAAAAGCTGGCCAACAACGAGCCGGAAAAATTCAAGACCTTCCTGAACGCGTTCGGCAACACCCTCAAGGAAGGCATCGTCGAGGACCCGAACAATCGCGAGCGCATCGCCAAGCTGCTGCGCTTTGCCTCGACCAAGGGCGAGGGTGCCGACAAGACGGTATCGCTGGACGACTACATTGGTCGCATGCAAGTGGGCCAGGATGCCATCTGGTACGTCACCGCCGACAGTCACCAGGCCGCCGCCGGCAGCCCGCAGCTGGAAGCGTTCAAGGCCAAGGACATCGAAGTCCTGCTGATGAGCGACCGCATCGACGAATGGATGCTGGGCTACCTGAACGAATATGCCGGCAAGTCACTCAAGAGCGTGGCCAAGGGCGAGCTGCCGCTGGACGAGGCCGACAAGCAGAAGCAGGAAGAAGCCAGCAAGGACGCCGCGTCACTGCTGGACAAGCTCAAGGCATTGCTGGGCGATCGCGTCGCCGACGTGCGCGTGTCCGCACGCCTGACCGATTCACCGGCCTGCCTGGCGCTGGCCGATCACGACATGGCTCCGCATCTGGCGCGCCTGCTGCGTGAAGCCGGCCAGGAAATCCCCGAGACCAAGCCGACGCTGGAAATCAATCCGCAGCATGCGTTGCTCAAGCGTCTGGACAGCGAGTCCAATGCCGACGTGCAAAACGACATCGCCCTGGTGCTGCTGGACGAAGCCAACCTCACCGCCGGCGCCGACCTGGCCGACCCGGCGGCGTTCGTGCAGCGCGTGAACCGCATCGTGCTTGGCTGATCCCCGGTTGTCTGTACAGGGTGCAGCCGATGCACCCTGTACACATCGGGCTGCCGTGTCGTGGTCACACCAGATTCCAGAACGGAATCGCCACGAACCACAGGATGTAGCTGAGCGCCACCACCATCACGGCGTCGATGCGCCGGTCGGCCAAGCGTTCTCGGCCGTGCAGCAAACGCAACAGCATCAGGACCAGCAGGCCGGCGTGCGGGACCATGCCCCAGACAATGTCGTGATAGGCGACATGCGTTGGTGCCATTCGGGCCATGATCAAGCCCAGCGCCGCGGCCGCGATGGTCAGTGCCAAGGCCAGCCATGTGGCTGCGCGCGCGCCCAGGCGCACCGGCAACGTGCCTTTGCCCGCCTGTATATCGGCATGATGGTCGGGCAGGGCTGAGAGGATGATCGCCGGCAGGATCGAGACACATATGGGCAGGGCCAACAGCCACGGTGTTGCGGTCCACCACAGGCCGCCCTGAAGCAGGTAGCCGACCAACAGCACCATGAAGCTGTGGCTGACTGCGACGTCGAGCTCGCCCAGGCCGCGGTAACACCATTTGAGCGGGGGAGTCGTGTATCCGAGCGTCAGCACGAAAACCACCGCAAGCAGGACGGTCACGGTGCCGGGTGCGGATGCCAGTTCAATGGCAAAGGCGGCACACACTACCGCCGCGGTCAGGGCCACGGCGATGCCATGACGCAGATTGCGAAAATCGAGCTTGTGCTCGACCAGCATGCGTGAGCCGCCGTTGAACGGGCCAGCGGCGCAGTTGTTGCGATCGCTTTCGTAATCGAAATACTCGTTGGCAAAGACCGTTGCCGCTTCCAGCGCGAACAGGCACAAGTAGCCCCACCAATAGACGGCTGTACGGAAAACGTCGGCGCCGGCGATCGCCAGCGCACCAATCGTGTAGGCCGCCCAACTCATGGGATAGAACTGCAACCGCAACGCCATCAACCATGGCGTCACCTGTCGCCCCAATTTGCGCAGCGTGCCGCCGCGGACCGCCAGTCCGGCGCGTCTGACCCGTTCCAGCCAGGCCTGACGTTGACGGTCGGTGGACAGGCGCATTGGCCCGAACATCAGCGCGCGTCGCGAGCGCACGCCACAAAAACCCAGGCTCGCGCGTCGCAGCGCATTGGTTCCCGGTTGGCGGTACAACCAGCGATGCAATACGGGTGGCGTGTCCATGGTGGTGATGGTCTGGCTGGTCTTGCCCTTCCACAGCTTGTCCCAGCCCAACTTGTCCGGGTCCCTGAAGTGAAAGGCGAAACCCGGGGTGATGATGCGATCCAGGAACCCCTTGAGCAGTGCCGGCGAGGCCCCCCACCAGGTCGGATACACGAACACCAGATGGTCGGCCCAGTCGACAAGTTCGCGGGCGTGACGGATGTCCGGCTCGTAATGCTGCTGTTCGGGTGATTCGGTATGCACGTCCGTGTCGAAAGCGAGGTCCGCCAGAACCAGCGTCCGCAGCTCGACGCCGGCCCGCAGCGCCCCGTCGCGATACGCCTCGAACAACGCACCGCAAAAACTGTCCTTGCGCGGATGGCCAAGGATAAGCAGGACATTCATGGTCGACATCCGGCATCGACGGAGAAACAGGGCACAGGGCCGGTCGCGCGCAGTAATGCTGTGCCGTTCACGGCCGCAACACCAGGCACGTGTCCGTGTCCTGCAGGCAAAGTGCCACGTTGCACCGAGGTGTGTACAGGTTTTGGCGTTGTGCCGTTAATGGCCGGTTGGGTTGCCGGTGACAACGCCGCCTGAACCACGCTGGCGGCTCAGGTCACTCCGCGTGTCACTTGATCGAAGCCAGCGCCGACTTTGACGATGGGAGTGCGTCACAACTGTTCAAAGCGGTCGTGGTCTTTCCAGGGTATGGCGACGTCGGATCCGTCGCTGCGCTTCTTGATCCGACCTGCGTGTTTGATATCTTTGGTTGGTCCGTACCTACTTGTTATTTCGTCATGGCAAACAAAGCAGCCAAATTCAATGACGTCAAAGAGGCCTTCGACATGGCCAATATGGGTGAATTCAGCGAGATCGAAGCCTGGCTGGACCGCGAGACGGGGACCACACTTGTTCGTTTCCCGGAAGGTGTCGACGACGAAGAAGAGCCACTGCCGGACGACATTGACGATGAAAGCCGCTACATGCCTATTCCCGACAAGCGGGACCTGCGCTTGGGCAAGCCGTTGGTATTGCAATTCGCGTGTGAGCAAATGCCCGAGCATTACGACAAGATCCGCGAGATCTTTTCCCGGCGGGGCGCCTATGCGCGCTTCAAGGACTTGCTGGAGCGGGAAGAGCAGCTTGACGCGTGGTACGCCTACGAAACAGAGCAAACACACCAGGCTATACGCCAGTGGTGTGCCGACAACGACATCGAGTTGAGTGATTGATCCGACTTGTTGCTCGGTTGTTCGAGGGGCTGTGACGTAGGTCGGATGGGCTTCATCCATCCGACCTGGCCATGGCGACGTCGGATCCGTCGCTGCACTCCTTGATCTGACCTGCGTGTTTCAGGATTGTGATGGGGTGCCGGGTTACGCCCACGGCGCAACCCGGCACGTGCCATTGTCCATACAAACAACGTGATTACTCAGCGTCCTTGTACGCGTCGATCGGCGCGCACGAGCAGAACACGTTCTTGTCGCCGTAGACGTTGTCCACGCGGGCGACCGGCGGCCAGTATTTGTGCTGTTTGAGCGTGGCCAGCGGGAAGGCGGCCAGCTCGCGTGGGTAGGCGTGGGTCCACTCGCTGCCCGACACTATGGTCGCGGTGTGCGGGGCGTTCTTGAGCGGGTTGTCCTCGCGGTCGAGTTTGCCTTCGGCGATGGCGCGGATCTCGTCGCGGATCTGGATCATGGCGTCGCAGAAGCGGTCCAGTTCGACCTTTGATTCGCTTTCGGTCGGCTCGACCATCAAGGTGCCGGCGACCGGGAAGCTCAAGGTCGGCGCGTGGAAACCGAAGTCGATCAGGCGCTTGGCCACGTCTTCGGCCTCGATGCCGGTTTCATCCTTAAGCGGACGCAGGTCCAGAATGCACTCGTGCGCGACCAGACCGTTGCGGCCGGTGTACAGCGTCTTGTAATGCGGCGCGAGGCGTTTGGACACGTAGTTGGCGTTGAGCAGTGCGGCCTGGCTGGCGCGGCGCAAGCCTTCACGGCCCATCAGGGTGATGTACATCCAGCTGATCGGCAGGATCGAAGCGCTGCCATAGCTGGCGGCGCTGACCATGCCGACGTCGCCGTCGCCGTCCAGCGTGTTCGGCAGGTACGGCGCGAGATGCGATTTGACCGCCACCGGGCCCACACCCGGACCACCGCCGCCGTGCGGAATGCAGAACGTCTTGTGCAGGTTCAGGTGGCTCACATCCGAGCCCCACGAGCCCGGCTTGGCCAAGCCGACGATGGCGTTCATGTTGGCGCCGTCGGTGTACACCTGACCGCCGTGCTGGTGGATGATGTCGCAAATGGCGACCACGTCTTCCTCGAACACGCCGTGCGTGGACGGGTAGGTGATCATGATCGCGGCCAGATCGGCGGCGTGTTTTTCGGCCTGGGCACGGATGTCATCCAGGTCGACGTTGCCGTTGCCGTCACATTTGGTAACGACCACGCGCATGCCGCACATCTGCGCGGACGCCGGATTGGTGCCGTGCGCCGATTCGGGAATCAGGCACACGTTGCGGTGGCCTTCGCCGCGCGAACGGTGATACGCGCGGATCGCGAGCAGACCAGCCAGTTCGCCCTGGGCACCGGCGTTGGGCTGCAGACTGACGTTGTCGTAACCGGTCAGTTCGCACAGCTGGGCCTCGAGGCCATCGATCAGCGCCTTGTAGCCTTCAGTCTGCGCGGCCGGTGCCAACGGGTGGATGTCGGAAAATTCCGGCCACGTGATCGGGATCATCTCCGCCGTGGCGTTGAGCTTCATCGTGCACGAGCCGAGCGGGATCATGGTCCGGTCCAGTGCCAGATCCTTGTCCGACAGCGCACGCAGATAGCGCAGCAGTTCGTGCTCGCTGTGGTGGGTGTTGAAGACCGGGTGGGTCAGGAATGCGCTTTGGCGCAGCTGCTCGGCGGGCAGGGCGTCGGCGGTTTCGCCGTCGAGCGCATCCAGATCGTCGATGCTGGCGCCGAACAGGCCCGCCAGCGCGACCACGTCGGCGCGCGTGGTGGTCTCGTCCAGGCTGATGCCGAGCGAGTTCTCGTCCAGATGACGCAGGTTGATGCCCGCCGCCTCGGCCTTGGCATGGATCGCCTTGGCATCGACGCCGGTCACGTGCAGGGTATCGAAGAAGTGTTCACCGACCGCCACGCCGGCCTTGCCCAACACCGCGGCCAGGATGGCGGCGAAGCGATGCGCGCGACGCGCGATGCGGGTAATGCCCTCGGGGCCGTGGTAGACCGCGTACATGGCCGCCATCACCGCCAGCAGCACCTGCGCGGTGCAGATGTTGGAGGTGGCCTTTTCGCGGCGGATGTGCTGCTCGCGCGTTTGCAAGGTCAGGCGATAGGCCTTCTTGCCATCGGCATCGACCGACACGCCGATCAGGCGGCCGGGCATGGAACGCTTGTACTTGTCGCGGCAGGCCATGAAGCCGGCGTGCGGGCCGCCGTAACCGAATGGCACACCGAAACGCTGGGTGTTGCCGACCACGATGTCCGCATCCCAGTCGCCGGGTGCGGCAATCAGGGTCAGGGCCAGCAGGTCGGTGGCCACGCACACCAGCGCCTTGCGCGCATGCACGGCTTCGGTCAGTGCCTTGTAATCGCCGATGCGCCCGAACGTGTCGGGATACTGCAGCAGCACGCCGTAGCTTTCGACCGTGGCGGCCTCGGCATCATCGCCGACGACCAACTCGATCCCCATGGCCTCGGCGCGGGTGGCCAGCACCTTGAGCGTTTGCGGGTGCACGTTCTTCGAGACGAAAAACACGTTCGACTTGTTGCCGCGGGCCATGCGCTTGGCCAGCGTCATCGCTTCGGCGGCAGCGGTGGCTTCGTCGAGCAGGGAGGAGTTGGCGATCTCCATGCCCGTCAGGTCGGCGCACAAGGTCTGGAAGTTCAGCAGCGCTTCCAGCCGGCCCTGCGAGATCTCCGCCTGATACGGCGTATAAGCCGTGTACCAGGCCGGGTTTTCCAGGATGTTGCGGGCAATGACATTCGGCGTGTGCGTGCCGTAATAACCCTGGCCGATGAAGTTGCGAAAAACCTTGTTTTTCCGCGAGATGGCGCGAATTTGTGCCAGCGCGTCGACCTCGGTCACCGATTCGGGGATGGCCAGTGGGCCGGCCGACTTGATGGCCGTCGGCACGATCGCATCGGTCATCGCCGCAAGCGATGGCTGGCCGATGGTTTCCAGCATGGCGGTCACGTCGGCCTCGTCGGGACCGATGTGGCGGCCGATGAATGCGTCGTGGTGTTCGAGTTCGCGCAGCGAGGGCGTGGTCTTGGCGTTCATGACAGGGTCCGGTGGGAGTCAGTCGCGCCCCTCTGTTCTTTTGCCTGAGAGTTTGAAGACATTGCCAGACAACGTCTCGTGCCCCTTCGGCGCCGGATCGAACCGGTCTCTCCAGAGTTTTTCACGCATGGAGGTGCTGGGCCTGAGCGATTACGGGCGTTGCGCCTTCGGCAGCGGCAGAGCCGCTTCTCCCACCATGCGCGGTGAATCGCGCATTATACCGGTTTTTCGGACAATTCCAGCCCTGCTTCCGGCGTAGGAGCGCACCCTGTGCGCGATGGCCTCAGCGCGTCAATGAAACCATCAACCCATCGCGCACAGGGTGCGCTCCTACACGCGAGTGCTACGCTGCGCGGGCAAAGGTTGTCGGGAGATATTTGTCATGATCAATATCCGCGGTCTCGACCATGTGGTACTGCGCGTTGTCGACATGGACCGCATGTGCGGTTTCTATCGCGATGTGCTTGGTTGCCG